>JAUWTE010000002.1 GCA_030609765.1 Acidobacteriota bacterium | reverse complement strand
CCAGGGAATCCACGAGTTTCAGCATACCCTCGATGGGAAGCCGCGGCCAACCTCTGATAGCAACCTCGTCAGGGATCGTCTTTGGAGGCGCCGCGGCCCTGAGGTCGCTCCGGAGCTCCCCGGACTACTCTGGTCGTTGTGAAGCTCTACGGTCGCCAGTCTGGGAGGAAGCTCGCCAACGCCCGTGCCGCCTCGCCTCGATGTGATCGAGCGTCCTTTTCGGCAGGGGAGATTTCGGCGAAAGTGAGCTCGAGCTCCGGAACCAGGAAGATCGGATCGTAGCCGAACCCCGTTCTGCCACGCTCTTCCTCCGCGATACGTCCCTCGCAGGTCCCCTCGGTCTCGTGCACTATCTCGCCGCGGTAGGCCAGTACGAGATGGCAGATGAAGCGAGCCGTGCGCTCCTCAGGCGCCAGACCGGCAAGCTTCGTCAGCACCGCGCGATTGCGATCGCCCTGTGCCATGTCCGGATCGAGATACCGAGCCGAGTGCACGCCAGGCTCGCCCCCCAAAGCGTCGATCACTAGTCCCGAATCATCAGCCACAACCGGCACATCGGTGAGGAGCGATCGGTACAGGGCCTTGTCGCGGGCGTTCTCGGCGAAAGTGAGTCCGGTTTCCTCGAAGTCGGGTGCGTCGGATGGTAGCCCCACGATCTCCCAAGGCGTCTCGGCCAGCAACTCTCTCATTTCCACGAGCTTGCCGGGATTCGAGGTCGCAATGAGCAGTCGGGGACGTGACGCGGAGACCATCTCCCTCGCTCTCAGCGCCTGCGACGGTCCAGCAGGACCATGTCGTGTTGAGGCAGCAGCGGTCGCGAGACGTCGACGTGACCATCCAGTGTGTCGGCCTGCTCCCCGCCAACTAGGATCTGCACGGCACGGATCTCTGGAAAGCTGCTCGTAACGGTGGCCACGACCGCGTACACAGCATGAATCTCTTCGAGGGAGCCGCCGACGAGGTGGTCCGGAAGTGTCACATCGAAGTCGACGAAGGCAATGCCCCCAGGGGATACCCAGACCTCACGCACTGTGGTCTCCTCGGGGAGGGGAGAGATCATCTCGACGCCGGTCCAGCCGATCAGCTCCTCAATCGCTCGTTCAACCTGCGATTCGAGTGTCGGCGGGGCCTCGACATTCCGGTTCACGGGCACCAGAACCTCTACCGTTGGGACCACCAGAAAGAGCTGCAGCGTCATCGTGCCCTGCTCCGCCCGTTGCAGGGCCGCGGCGTTCAGAGCTTTCAGCTTCTCGTGGATCAGGGGCAACTCTCCCTCCCGCAACTCTGCGCCGCTGGGGTCGACCGCTCCGGCAAGCACGGCTTCGTCCAGTGCGGGATCTCCGGCCTCTGCCGCAGGGTCGACTCCGGTTTCCTGGGGCGCGCCTTCACCCTCGCTGCCGGTTGGCGCCACCGCCGGCTGGCCCGTTGCTCCTTGCTGAGCGCTACGCCCAAAGCCTCTCCCGTACAGCAGCCAGATCGCCGCCACGAGCACAATCGCAATCAGCGACGCGATGGCGATCACACGTCTCGACTTCTTGGGCTGGGTCTTGGCCATGGGGTCGTCCGGTTGACGAGCTACTGTCGGGGGGTGCCGCCGGCATTGGGGTCCTGCCGCCGTCGGTTCTGCTCGAGGCTGTTGAACAAAGGAGTAGCGATGCTTTGCCGGTAGCGTGGGTCGGCCAGCAATTCCGCCTCGGCCGGGTTGGAGAGAAAACCGACTTCGACGAGCACGGCCGGCATATCAGCGCCACGCAGCACTCGGAAAGGTGCCTGCTTGATGCCTCGATTGCCAGTTCCCGCCAGGCGATTGAGCTCTGTCTGGATGGCCTCGGCGAGAACGCTGCTCTCACGCAGGTGCAGCGTTTGCGCCATGTCCCAGAGCAGAAGCTGCAGTCCGGTATCTCCTTGAGCCGAGCTCTCGAGGCCGAGAGCATCATTCTCGAGCGCGGCGACACGGCGCGCGTCATCATCGGTGGCCTTGTCGGACAAGAAGTAGGTCTCGGCTCCTCGCACGCCCCTGCCACGGTACGAGTTCGCATGGATGGAAATGAACAGATCCGCTTGCAGGTTGTTTGCCTTCTCCGTGCGACTCTCCAGCGCTACGTCATAGTCGCTTTCGCGGGTCAGGTGTACCTGCAGGCCAAGGCGCTCCCTGATCAAGTCGCGCAACCGTTGGGCGATGTCGAGGGCGATGTCCTTCTCCGTCACACCATTCGGTGCGGTCGCCCCGAGCTCGGAGCCGCCGTGCCCAGGGTCGATGACGATCGTGCGAAGCCCCTGCTGGGGCACCGCGTACGCAGATTCGGTCAATGCGCCTGACGACACGAGGAGCCCGACGAGCACAACGACGATTGCCCACGAGCCGTTTCGCGACGCGCGGCCGCTTGCGGTTGTTTCCATGGCGATGCAGAGCCGGGGAACGATCACAGAAATAGCCAAGCCACCCAAGGACAATCCTATGCCCTCGGGTGAGGGCGAGTAAATACGCACCTCGAGAAGTGCTTGGCTATTCCTCGTTCTCTAGATTCATCAGGAAGCGATCGAAGAAATCGCCAGCGGCGCGAAATACCGTCAGCCAGTTCTCGTGCCGAAGGAAGCCGTGCACATCATCGATGAAATAGATTTCCTCGAAGTGAATGTCGCCCTTCTGCCGCAGTCTGGCCACCAGGTCGATACTGGCCTCGAACGGTACGTTGCGATCGTCGTCACCGTGGATGATCAGCACAGGCGATGTCCACGTCTCGATATCGGCCACCGGGCTGGAGCGGAAGGCTAGCTGGCGCGTGCGCTCGCGCTCCGCTTCGCTCGGTCCCTCGATCTGACCGCGCCCGTACCAACGCAGCTGCTCCGACCAGTCGTGCACGCCGTGCAGGTCGACACCGGCCTTGAACAGACCGGAGTCACGAGCCAGACCCATGGCGGTGAGGTAGCCGCCGTAGGAGCCGCCCCACAGGCCGATGCGCTCGGGATCGACCTCGGAGAGCGATTGCAGGTAGCGGCCGGCGGCCACAATATCTTGGTACTCGGAGGCACCGCGCCAGCCGTACTCGGGCGGCTCGCGAAAGTCGACGCCGTAGCCGATGCCGCTGCGGTAGTTCACCGACAACACTACATAGCCCTTGGCGACGAGGTATTGATTGAAGGCGTAGGCGCCATGGTAGTAGCCGCGGTTGTGCCAGCCGAGAAGCATCTGCCGGCGCGAGCCACCGTGCATGAAGATCACGGCGGGGGCGTCGGCTCCGGAGCTCAGCCCTTCGGGTACGAAAAGCTGGCCGTGGATCTGCCAATCATCAGCGGTCTCGAAGACCACCTGGCGGGGCTCCACGAGTTGGCCCAGTGGAAACTCGATCGACAACGGGCCTACCCGCGTGATGATCTCGCTACTCAGCCCACGTAAGTAAACGCTCGCCGGGTCACGAGCGTCCGACCTGATGTAGGCGATCCAGGAGCCGTCACCAGACGGCGCAGGGTTCCATGCGAGGGATTGGCCGCTCTCGAGCCACTCGGTTTGGCCGTCGCTCAGCCGCACACGTCCGAGTTGTCGATAATCGATCGACTGCGTGTTGGCGCTCACCCACACCCAGTCGCCATCGGCCGAGAGCTTCGCGTTCTCGACGACGCCGTCTTCCGGAGTCAGGTCACGGGGCTCACCGCCATCCGCGGGAATGGCGTACAGGTGATTCCATCCCGTCATCTCTCCCGGAAAGACCAGGAAGCCGTTGCCATACATCAGGTTGTAGTCACCGGCAATGGCGGTCGGGTAGCGGCCCTGCTGTTCATCGTCGGGAGCACGCCACAGCTCGCGCTCATCGCCGCTCGCTATATCCACCGTCGACAAACTGAAGCCCTGATAGCCGGCGAGTAACCGGATGAACGCCAGGCGGGTGCCGTCGGGAGACCAGCGCGGCAGATTATCCCTGTCGGCCGAGTTGGTGAGCCAGCGCAACTCCCCCTCGTTCAGGTCGAAAACGCCGAGGATGGAGCGGCCATCGCGGGCGCTGCTGAAGGCCAGTCGCGTACCGTCCGGAGACCATCGCAGATCACTGAGGTCGGAGCGGACGCGGAACAACTCCTCACGTTGGGGAGAGTCTGCGTCGAGGTCGAGCTGCCAGGCGATACCGTCGCGTGCCCAGACGATCTTTGCATCCGTCGGTGACATCACGGGAGAGACAGCCCCGGCGAGACGCTCAGGCTCGCCGCCCTCCAAGTCGATGAGCCACAGATCGGTAGTAACCGCCTCGATTTCACTGGTCGGATTCGGTAGCTCGCCGCTTCGATTGGGACTGCCGCCGTACAGATAGACCAATCGTTCGCCATCCGGAGTGAAGGTGAGGCCGCTGAGTACCTGGCCGTCGTCCTCGAGATAGGAGGTGAGTCGGCGCGGGCGCCAATCCGGTCCTTCGGCGACCCAGACGTTACGCAGCCCCTGGTCGTTGGCCAGCCAGGCGATGCGTTCGCCCGTCGGGGCCGCGATCAACTCAGCAGGGAACGCGTAGCTCATCACCTGTTCGATGGTGAAGGCGGGTTCCTGCAGGGCATGGGCGAGAGGTTCTGTCGCGGCGGCCCGTGGTGAGCCGGGTAGCAGTAGGGCGCTTGCGACCAGGGCGAGAACAATTGCGCGTTGTCTCATGAAACGGCCTCCGTCTTGGCCAGCACCTGTTCGGTGCGAATCAGAACATCGAATCCGTCGAAGCGATAGCGACGCAAGCCTTCGTTCTCAGAGAACTCACCTCCGCCGGTGAAGATTGTTTCAAACGCGTCGCTGACACGGAGGATCACCTCCGCGTCGACCCAGGGGTCATTGTGCCCGGCGCAGACGTGGTCGTACTCGTCAACGCGCGCCGCGATCTTCTTATTCGACTCGACGTAAAGGTCGATGTCCACGTCGGTCTCGTGCGCATACAACGGCCCCGGGTAGAAGTGATCGCCGGTGAAGAGGATGCGGTTGGCGGCGTCGAGCAGGCAGGCGTGGCCGGCCGCATGCCCGGGCGTGAAGATCACCTCGAGGGTGCGCCCTCCCAAATCGATGATATCGCCATCATGCATTAGCGTAGTCGGCTCAGTAGGCGGAAAGGTCCATGTAGCGCCGTCGAAGCCCTCGGGCAGCGGCTTCCACAAGTACTCATCGGTGATGTAGCGCTGCAGGCGGGCGTTGTCGATACCGGCGCGGAGCCTGGCGATTTCATCGGGATGGTCGTAGACGGCCACCTCATCCCACTGCGAGTTGCTGCCGATGTGGTCGTAGTGGGTATGGGTATTGATGACCGACACGGGAAGGTCCGTCAGCTCCTCGACGACGGCGCGCAGGTCTCCGATGCCGTTGCCCGTGTCGATGATCACGCCGCGATCATCGCCGAGCACCAGGTAGCAGATCGATTCCTCGAACTGATTGGGCTCGTAGATCGCATACGTGCCAGGGGCGAGCTCGTAGACGTCGAACCAGTCCTGATAGGTGCCGACCTTCTCCAGCGACGCGTAGACGGGGCGCGGGTGGACACTCCACCACTCCGTGGGTTGCACCAACTCGGGGGCCCTGTCAGGCGTATGCTCTGTGGTCGCGGTTGCCTCCGGCTGCTCCTGCGCCTGCTCGCCCGCGCAAGCTATCGCAAGGCCGAGGAAAAGAACAACGCACAGCAATCGAGTACCTCGCATGGTTATCCTCCAAGTTGCTGGGAGTTCCTCGTGCTGGAAGTTCCCAGCGTCGAAAGTCCCTGATTCTAGAAGTCCCTACCGGAATCCACGAGGGGTGTTCCATCGTCGATGTCGATGCCGTAGCGATTCAGATCGAGCGTTCCGCTGGCGCGGAACTCGATGCCTTCGGCCTCCAGGAGGCGCCGTTGTCGCCCCGGCTCGCTGTCGGGCAATGCGTCGGTGGAGCAGCCACCCTTGGAGTTCACGACACGGTGCCAGGGCACGTTCTCTGGGCAATCGTACATTGCCCAACCGACTGAGCGCGGGGTGAGGGGACGCTGACACAGCTTGGCAATCTGGCCATAGGTCATGACAGTGCCAAGCGGGATGTCTTGTACGATCTCGTACACTTCCTCCCAGGCGTTGCTCTTGCCCATCGCGCTCGCCGCGTGACCTTGGTATGTTTCCGTGCATCTGATAGTGAAAGGCCGCGCGACACATTCTGCCTTCCGGCACGCCGCGCTGGACCCTGTCCCGAGGACAATACGGCAGTCTACGCAGAATCCTAAGGAGAACAACCGATGAGCTACTACTTCAGCAAGACCCTCGACCTTTCCTTCGATGACGCCATTGCTCACGTCACCGCGGAGCTGAAAAAGGAAGGCTTTGGGGTACTTACCGAGATCGATGTCAGCGGCACGCTGAAAAAGAAGATCGATGTCGATTTCCGCCCGTATACGATCCTCGGCGCCTGCAACCCCAGCTACGCCTACCAGGCGCTGCAGAGCGAGCGCCACATCGGCACGATGTTGCCGTGCAACGTCATCGTGCAGGAGGCCGAGGGGGGCACCGAGGTGACAGCCGTGGACCCGATCGCCTCGATGTCGGCGATCGAGAATCCCCAGCTCGGCGAGGTTGCCCAGCAGGTCCAGGGGCTCCTGCGGAAGGTTATCGACAGCCTCTGAGAGGCCTAGTGAGAGCTGCGGACTGCTTGAGACGGCCATCGAGAGTTTCTGGGTAATTTGCCGGAGCACCTGCCACAGCTGCCTCAACATCAAACACAGGGAAAAGGAAACGGCGGAGGGTCAACCAACCCTCCGCCGTTTCAACCTTCGGTGTGCCTGCCCCGGCCAGTGCAGCGCGCGGCCGGACGCTGGCGCCGGCTACTGATTGCAGAGTCAGCAGGCTTGGAAGGCGGGCAAGTGCTTTTCCAGAGACGCTGCACGGATGTTGGTGAAGACGTTGTGCGCATCCTGCGGCAGGTCCAGGGTCAGGAACTGGTCGTAAAGTGCGATGTTGGTGAGCTCGGCCTCGACCGCTCCCGCGCAGGCCTCAGTCAGCGAATCGAACGAGGCCACGTCGCGGGGATTCGACTTACTCCCCGGCACCGGGAGTTCGTGATTGGTGAACACCCTGCCGACGGCCTCGGAGTGGCGCTGCTCCGCGTAGATGATGTTGTAGAAGGGCTGGACGTCGCCGAAGTCCTCGATCACCCGCGCATACACGGCCTCGGCATGGTACTCGTCCTGGATGGCGAGTTTCATTGCGTTCAGAACCTCATCGGTGACCGGCCCGGAGGCGTCAGTACAGGTGCCGTCCCCTTCACCACAGGTGCCAGGTCCAGGCCCGTTTCCGCCGGGATCTGTGCCGGTGCCGGGATCTGTCCCAACGCCGCCGGCGCCGGGATCCGGCGTCGTGCCGGCTGCGGCTGTCAACAGGGCCGGAGCAGCAGGTGAGGCAACAGTGTCGCTACCGCCACAGCCCATCGCGGCGATGGCGACCAGCGCCAACAGGGCCAGTTGAAAGTGAGGCTTCCTCGCGTTATTCAGGACCTTCATGCTGCCCTCCCTCAATTCGTTGAGGCATCGGGACCCATCCGCGACGCCTTCCAATTGGAGATCCGTCTCCTGGGAATCCCCCTCGATACCAAAGCATTCGCAAGCTCCGTGCCACTTCTGGCGTCGCGCCGGCGTGGCCCGCGAACGCGCAGCTAACCACCGCATCTGACAGCCTGTAAGTCATTGAAAACAAAGAGGCTGCACGACCTGTAGGCGGTATAGAAAAAAGGTCGACAGCGAAGACCGTCACGTTCTCCCGGGGGTCCGCCTACTCGACGATGCGCTGTGAGTGCAGCGGCTGCGTTCGAACGCAGTGGGTAAGTGCAGAAGCTGCAGATCCTGGGGTGGTGAAGTCGTCCGATCCGGGTGGTGGGCGCACAGCGAAGCGGGTGAGGCAGCTCGGCGCTCACCCCTGGTGGCTTGACATCAAACACGGGTAACAGGAAACGGCGGAGGGTCAACCGACCCTCCACCGTTTCGACCTTCGGAGTGCTTGCCGCTGCCAGTCCGGCGCGTAGCCAGCAGGCGGCGCCAATTACTGATTGCAGAGGCAGCAGGCTTCGAAGGCGGGCAAGTGTTGTTCCAGAGACGCGGCACGGATGTTGGTGAAAACGTTGCGCACGTCCTGCGGTAGATCCCAGGTCAGGAGCTCGTCGTAGAGAGCGATGTTTTCGATCTCGGCCTCGACTGCCCCCGCGCAAGCCTCCGGCAGTGACGCAAACGAGGGAACGTTGCCGATATTCCACTCACTTGCGGGCACCGGGAGGCCGTGGTTGGTGAACACCTTCGCGATGGCCTCGGAGTGCCGTTCCTCGGCGTAGACGATGTTGTAGAAGGGTTGGACCTCGCCGAAATCCTCGATCACCTTCATATAGACGGCCTCGGCATGGAACTCGTCCTGGATGCCGCGGTTCAGCGCCTCCAGCACCTCGGCGGTGATGGTTCCGTAGATGCCGGTGCCAGGATCTGTTCCGGCAACTTCCGGGGTCAGTGTGGCAGGTGCGGTGGCGGTGTCGCTGCCACATCCCATCGCCCCGATAGCGACTACCGCCAACAGCGCCAGTAGGAAATGAGCCCTTCGTATTTTCTTCAGAGCCTTCATGGTGCCCTCCTGTTTTGAGTCGAGGCATCGCGATCCCAATTTGCGACGCCTTCTGTTTGGAGATCCGTCTCCTGGGAATCCCCCTCGACACCAGAGCATTCGCAAGCTCCGTGCCACTTCTGGCGTCGCGCCAGCGCGGCCCGAGAAATTGCAGCTGACGACAGCAGATGACAACCGGCAAGTCATTGAAAACAAAGAGGATGTGGGATTGGTACGCGGCACGGCCAAAAGGTCGACAGCGAAGACCGCCGCGTTCCCACGGAGTTCTACCCATGCGACGATGACGAGCCGTGGGTGCAACGGCTGCGTCCGAACGCAGTGGATAAGTGCAGTATCTGCAGATGTCGGGGCGGCGAAGTTGGCCGGTCAGCCTTACGAAGGCACGAGGGGAGCCCGGTCAGTCAGCACCTTTCGTCGCGGTTCGTCGCGAGGGCGGCGGAGAGGCCCGCGGACGCAGGACGTCTACTCCTGACGCAGGGCGTCCACGGGATCTATGCGGGTGGCGCGCCGGGCCGGAATTGCCGCCGCCAAGGTGCCGATGGCGATTACCACGATGGCAACCGTGACATAGGTCACGGGGTCGGATCCCTCCATGCCGTAGAGCAATCCTTCAATGAGGCGTGCCATTCCCACCGCGCCTACCATGCCGATCACCACACCGATCGCCACAACGGTCATTGCCTGCCGCACGATCAAGCGCACGGTCGAAGCTGCGTCGGCACCCAAGGCCATGCGGATGCCGATCTCTCCGGAGCGCTGGACCACCGAATAGGCGACGACGCCGTAAATTCCTACGGCCGCCAGGACTGCCGCACAGATGGCCAGCCCAGCGAGCAAAGCGGTATTGAAGCGCTGCTGCGCGATCGATTCGTAGAGCAGGTCGCTGATGGTGGCCACCTCGGTCGGTGCTAGCTCCGGATCCATGGCCGCGATCTGTTCACTGACCGCGGCGGCGATGCGCGCGGGATCCTCGGTAGAATGGACCACGATGTGCATCTCGCCCAGGGCCAGTTGACGGAAGGGCACGTAAACCTCAGGACGGACCTCAGACTGCAGGCCTCCGTGGCGGATGTCGCCGACGATGCCGATGATCTCCAGATCGCCGGCCATCGGCATTCTCAGGACTTGTCCGATCGGGTTCCGGTCGGGGAAGTAACGCTCGGCCACCGCCCGGTTGATCAGGGTCACCCCGCGCCCCTCTTGCCCGTCGTGATCGTCGAACAGTCGTCCCTCGATGAGAGGGATCCCCATGGCCGACAGATACTCGGGGATGACGCCGCGATAGTCAGCTCTAGGGCGCTCGGTAGGGGATTCAGCCTCCAGTCCGACGACGCTGAAGGACATCTCGAAATCGATCCCGAGCCTGCTCATGGGCAGGCTCGTGACCGCTCCGGCAGACTCCACGCCGGGGATCGCCTTGACGCGCTCGACGAGCTCGGTGAAGAACTGGCGGTTGTTCTCGAACCCTCCTCCCAGATTTCGGGAGGCAGGCAAGGCCAGCATTACAGAGACAACCTCGTCCTTGCGGAAGCCGGGATCGACGTCGCTCAACCGGGCGAAGCTGCGAATCATCAATCCCGCGCCGGTCAGGAGCACGAGCGCCAGCGCCACCTCGAGGACGATCATGGCATCGGTCAACCAGCGTGCTCGGCGCCCGACGGAGGAGCTCCGTGTGCCGGACTGCAGCGACTCGGCGAGGTTGTACGTCGTGACACGGAGCGCCGGCAAGAGGCCGAAGAGGAGGCCCGACGCGACGGTCAGAATAACGGTGAACGCGAGGACACTCGCGTCGATGCCGATCTCATTGGCACGCGGAATGGTGTGAGGAATGACACTTCGCAGGAACCCCGCACCCCAGAAGGCGAGCAACAGGCCGGCCAGGCCTCCGGCCGAAGCCAGCACCAGACTCTCGGCGAGCGAGCGGCGCATTAGCGATAGCTTCCCGGCGCCGAGGGAGGCCCGGATCACGTAGTCCTTGGCCACCTCGCCAGAGCGCGCGATCAGGACGTTTGCGACGTTGGCACAGCCAATCAGCAAGACCAGCGTGACGGCGCCGAAGAGCACCCACAGCGTCGAGCCGAGGTCGCCAATGAGCTCCTCATGCGCCGAGACGACCGTTAGCCCCCAGCCATCATTGGTCTGCGGATTTTCAACCGCGATCTGAGCGGCGATCGAGTCCATCTCTTGGCGCGCCGCGGCCAGCGTGACCTCGGGGGCCAGCCTGCCGATGGCGTTGAACATGCGATGGGCGCGCTCCATCTGCGCCGCCTCGCTCAGGGTCAGGGGCGACCAGACCTCCACTCCCGGGTCCTCGGCGGGGAACGTGAAGCCCTCGGGCATCACGCCGATCACCGTCGCCGGCTCGCCATCGAGGAGCACGGACGACTCGATGATCGCGGGATCAGAGCCGAAATGGCGCACCCAGAAGGCGTTGCTGAGGATGAGCAGGTGCTCGTTGCCGGGCGTTTCATCGGCTTCGACGAAAGTGCGGCCGAGCTGGGCATCGACTCCGAGAAGCTGAAAGAGCACCGGCGACACCTGTACCGTTGCCAGACGCTCCGGGCGGTCGACGCCCGTCAAAGTGAAACCGAGGTAGCGGTACGCCGCAATCGAGCCGTCGAAGGCGCGCGCACGTTCGCGGTAGTCCACATAATCAGCCGTGGAGAGCTGCGCCCCCTCGATGTTCTGCTCGCGGTTCTCGCCCCAGAGGATCACCAGCTCCTCCGGATCAGGGTAGCCGAGGGGTCGCAAAAGCACGCCGTTGAGCACGCTGAACAGCGACGTGTTCGCGCCGATCGCCAAGGCCAAGGTGGCGATCACCACGACGGCGGGCCCGGGGCGTGACACCACCGAACGAAATCCTTCCTTCAGATCACGAAGCATCGTTCCCTACTTTTTGCGGTTGCCGGACCACTCCTGATCGGCTCCCATGCCGGTCAGAATGCCCGTGGCCTCATCGCCGTCCACCGTGCCCTCGAAGGACAGCAGCATCTCATGGCCCGGCATATCGAGCTCGACGATGAAGAAGATCTTGTGGCCCTCGACCCGGCCTTCCGAGACAGGGTACTGGCCCATGCCGATGTCACAAGTTCCGGAAAACTCGGCGCCCTCCTGCTCGAATACCGCGACCCAGTTCATCGGACCCATCTCCGAGTCGAAGGTCAAGTACCACTTGCCGGCGACGTCGAGTAGTAGGGGGTCCTGCTGAGCCGCGCTCGCCGTCCCGGAGGAAGCGATACCTGTTGCGAGCACCACGATAACGGCAAACGCCACGCAAGCTGTGACTCGCGGGTTGATGCCCGCAAACTTGTGGGTCCTGAGCACGGTTCCGTTCCTTTCGTATGAGCTGGGGTTGATCCTGCCCCCGACCCGTTCTGACCCAGTTCGAGCGACACGAGTGTGTCGCTAGCCCAGCGCTCCGGCGATGTCGGTCCTGCTGAAGTCGTCACCGGTGAACAGCAGGGGCTCGCCGCTGCGTCGCGACAGAGCATAGGCGAAACAGTCCCCGAAGTTGAGGCCGGCGGGGTGCCTCCCCTTCCCGAATCGGCGATACGCAAGCCGGGCCAGCTCAACTTGAGCGCTGTCGAAGGATACCAGGTCGATCTTCGCCTTGTGCAAAAGGAGGTCGAGCTCACGCCCGCCGGGCTCCCCGTAACGAGCTTCGACGACGATGGCTGCCTCGAGGGCAGAAGCGGCGGACATCAGCCGGACTGAATCCGCCTCGATGGCCGTCTCGATTGCGGCGGCTGCCGGCTCATCGAACAGGATCGCCAGCACGGCGCTCGTGTCGAGAACCATCAGGAGGGTATCCCGTTGACGTCGTATCCGAGAATCTCGTCAGGCTCCCGCTCATCCAGCACGGGGAGGGCCGCACACCGCTCCCGAATCACCTGAAGCTCCTCGTGCAGAGGAATGGGGTAGGCCTTCCCCTGCTCTCTGCGCAGCCTCTCCTTCAAGGCCTGTAGAATCGCCTCGGTCATGGTCTCTCCCGTCAGCTCGGCCAGTTCTCTCGCAAGGTGGTCAGCCTCGGGGTTCTTTATGCTCAGTGCCATGGGATAGATTATAGAATAAGTACAAGATTCTATACAAGCGTTGGCGTCAGATCGTGGACAGCGGCAATCCAGCAGCGTCGAGATGCGCTCGAGGGGGACAAGCGGGCGATTGACCCCAGGAGCAACTTTTTCGCCACCTTGGCCGTAGTAAGGACAGGGAGCCCGCATCACCGGCGGGGCTCCTCTCGATGATGAGATGGTCACGAGGAATAGGATTCAGCCGGACAATGCCGAGGTTGGCTAGAGGTCGTCGAGGTGAAGTCCTACTATCGAAAGAAGGCAGCTCACGAGAGAGAGGGGCTCACTCCCGGGCCGCGACTCTCGGAGTGGCCAGGAGCAAGACGATGCAGATAACCGATACCATTCCAGCCGAGGAGCGAGGATTGGCGGCTGTCACTCATCTGTCCGGACTGGCTGGGTACCTGATCCCCCTTGGTGGGGTGATCGTGCCCATCATCATCTGGATGGTGAAGAGTGACTCGCCAGTGATCTCCTCGATCGCCAAGCAGGCTCTGCTGCTCAATGTGGCAGTGTTCTGCACATTCTGTGCCCTCCTTGTGCTCATCCTCACGATCATCCTGATTCCGTTCGTGATCGTGGGAATCCTTGCGCTGGGTCTTTTGGCGATCGCCTTGCCCATCGTCGGTGCGATCAAGGCATCAGACGGTGTCTACTACAAATACCCGGTGGTCGGCATCGAGCCCTTGCAGTAAGCGAAGGAGGATGAAGTGGCAGCGGCGAAGAAACCCAGCGCGGAGCAACTCCGTGGTCGATACGAACGAATAGCAGCGCAGCTCGAGAAGTTGTACGAGAAGACCAGCGATCCGTTGGCAAGAATGGCCTCGGCAGTGGCGTTGCTGCACCACAAAATGCCGCACTACTTCTGGACCGGCTTCTACCGACTCGTCGACGGCGATTTGCTCGTCGGTCCGTATCAGGGGCCGCTCGCATGCATGGAGCTCGAGCGCCAGGTCGGGGTGTGCTGGGCTGGAATCGACCGCGGTGAGTCCGTCCTCGTCGCCAACGTCCACGATTTCCCGGGGCACATCGCCTGCGACTCGCGTTCGAACAGCGAGGTGGTCGTCCCCGTGCGCGACGCCGATAGCAAAATCGTCGCCGTGCTCGATGTCGACAGCGAGCAACTCGCGGCCTTCACCGACACGGACGTGAAGGGTCTCGAGAGGATCATGGCGCTGATCTATCACTAGAAGCGAGGCCGCATGGGACAAGACGCTCGTCTGGCGATTCGCTCGCTGGCGAAATCCCCTGTCTTCACGCTCACCATGTTGGCGGTTCTGGCCCTCGGGATCGGCATCAATGGGGCGGTGTTCAACGCCATCAAGACGACTTTTCTGGAGCCTCCTCCTTTTCACGAGCCTGACCGTCTGGCATTGCTCGAGATCGCCGTGCAGTTCGAGGAGCGACCCGGGCCACCGCGTGGCGTCTGGTGGTCGTGGCCACAGGTTCAGGCGCTGGCGGATGGCGCAGACCTGCCCGTTGATTCTGTCGCGGCCTATGCCACACGCACTCTGACGCTCACGGGGCGAGGGGACCCAGCGCGACTCGCCGCAGAGGCTGTCACGCCGGGCTATTTAGGTGTTCTGGGTATCCATCCGGTGCAGGGGCGCCCGTTGGCAGGCGTGGGCACCGGCGAGGCGGATCGCCAGGTCATCCTCGGCCACGCTCTCTGGCGAGCGCGATTTGCAGCGGATTCCCAGTTCTTGGGCGGTACCGTAACGCTGAACGGTGAGCCGATGGTCGTCGTCGGCATTGCGCCTCCCTCCTTCCGTGGTCTCAGCGGCGAGGCTGAACTCTGGGTGTCGGTCGGGTCGATGCGCCTCCTGGGGTCTGCGGAGTTGCTGCAGGATCCTCAGATCCACTGGCTCCAGCCCATCGCACGCTTGCGGGCCGGCGCGACCACAGCCGAGCTGCAGGCGCGCATGGAGGCCTTCGGCGTGGTCGTCCAGGAAGAGTTTCCCTGGCGCGATCCGGGTGTGAGGCTGTCCGGGCGAGCCCGTTCCCTCAGCGAGGCTCGGCTCAACCCGGACGCTCGTCGGGCTGTGATGATTCTGGGGCTGGCTTCGGCGTTGGTTCTTCTGGTCGCCTGTGCCAATCTGGCGGCGTTGTTGCTCGCCCGTGGCGCCGACCGGCGCCGCGAAATCGCCGTGCGGCTTGCTTTGGGGGCCTCGCGACTGTCGGTCGCCCGATTGCTGGTCATAGAGACGCTCATGCTGACGCTTGGTGGGTGTGCGCTCGGGCTCGCCGTGGCGGCTGGGGGAATCGAGACAATCGCCTCCGCTTGGCCCGAGAGATTCATGAGCGGTACTGGCGCCGTGCGTTTTGTCGATGCGGCGAGCTTTGGCCTCGATGCCGGCACCATCGCCTTCAGCTTCGCGCTAGCGTTGCTGACGGGAGTGCTCTTCGGCATCGGGCCGGCCATCCGACTCTCCGGCGGCGATCTCGGCGCAGTGATGAGGGATGGGGCCGGGTCGCCTCGGGCGGCCTTCTGGCGCGGCAGGGGAGGGCGGTTCGGACTGAGCAGTCGCACTGTACTTCTGGCCATGGAAACAGGAATTGCCTTCCTGCTACTCGTCGGCGCGGGTCTGATGATTTCGACTCTGGTGAATCTGCTCGACGTCGACAGAGGATTCGCTCCGAATGATCTCCTGACCTTCGACTACGACCTCTCCGCCTCGTCGATTGCCGCGCAGGATCCGACGGTCTTCCACGAAGAGCTCCTCGATCGAATCCGCCGTCTTCCGGGAGTTGTCGCTGCTACGGCCGGCTGCGCCGTGCCGCTCAGTGGCCACTGCATCTTCAGTCCAGTCTCCATCGCGGGCGAGGCCACCTTTGCGGAGTGGGAGGAACCGCGGGTCGGCACGCATTTCGTCGAGCAGGAGTACTTCTCGACTTTGCAGGTCCCGTTGGTGCACGGCCGGGCGTTCAGCAACTCGGATCGTCTCAATTCGCTGCCGGTGGTCATCATCAACGAGTCGGCGGCGCGCGAGTACTTCGGCGACGAGAATCCCGTCGGGCACGCCTTCGCCGTCGGCATTCCTCTGACCTCCGACGGCCGCACGGCAGAGATCATCGGCGTCGTTGGCGACGTGCTCTATGACCGGCCGGATTGGGGGACCATCTCGGAGGCGTATTTCCTGGATCGCCAGCAGCCCGAGGCCTGGCGCTCGGTGATCGTGCGCACCACGGGCGAGCCGTTCTCCACGCTTCCGGGAATCAGGGCGGCGCTGGCGACGATGGATCCCGATCTGCCGATCTACGGGATCACGACGATACGCGATGTGGAGGCGGGCCTCGTGGGCGACCGACGGTTAGTGATGTCGCTCCTGATCGGCTTCGGGGCCCTGGCTCTCCTGCTTGCCGCCACCGGCATCTGGGGGGTCGTTGCCTACGATGTCGTGCGGCGTCATCGCGAGATCGGCATCCGCGTATCGCTCGGGGCTGAGTCGGGCCAGGTCGTGCGCTTGGTTCTGCGGCAGGGTTTGCTGGGCATGGCCTTCGGGTTGCTGTTCGGAACGGTCTCGGCACTCTTCGCGGTACGCTTGTTGGCCAGCCAGCTCTATGAAGTCGCAGCCACAGATCCGTGGATTTTCGTGGTCACAGCAAGCGTTGTCCTCGTCATCACCCTGGCCGCGGGACTGATCCCGGCGCGCCGCGCCAGCCGCGTGGACCCGATGGTGGCTCTGCGCGCGGAGTAGACGACATTCCTTCCCACGTGTCCTCGCGTCGGAATGCGATGAGCAACGCTGGCTCGTCAGGCCCGCGGCAGAGAGATCTCGACACGCAGACCGGGAGCGTTGTCCCCCAGCGCAATGCTGCCGCCGTGAAGCTGCACCACGGCCTGCACCAGGCTGAGCCCGAGGCCGCTCCCGGAGGAGCCGCGGCTGTCATCGAGGCGGTAGAAGCGCTGAAAGACCTTCGCTCTCGAGTCCGTCGGGATGCCGGGGCCGCCGTCGGCGATGGTGATTTGTGCCTCGTGGGGGGCATCCTTCAGATGCACCCAGATGCGGCCGCCCACGGGCGTGTACTTGATGGCATTATCGAAGAGGTTCGCGAGGGCCTGAAAGAGCAGATCACGGTCGCCCCTGATCACCACGCCGCGCTCTAGGTTCACCTCGATCGCCTGCTGCTTTTCCTCGGCGAGTGGCTCATAGAGCTCGACCACGTCCCCGGCGACGGCGGTGAGGTCGAGGTCGGCAAACTCGGCCCGGCGAGCACGGGACTCGATGCGGGCGATGCGCAGAAGGGCGTTGAAGGCTGACAGCATGGTGTCGGCATCCTCAATGGCCTCCACCACTACCTGCCGCTGCTCGTTCGGCGCTTCGCCTCCGCCCGCTGCTCCGGGCTGTAGCTCTTTCAGCACCTCCAGGCGATTGCGCAGTCGCGCCAGGGGCGTCCGCAGATCGTGCGCGATGTTGTCGGAGACCTGCCGCACTCCTTCCATCAGGTTTTCGATACGTTCGAGCATGCGGTTGAGGTTGTCGATGAGCTGGTCGAAATCATCGCCGCTTGCGCCCGCCGGCATGCGTCGCGAAAGATCCCCTGCCATGATCTCGTCAATGGTCTCGTTGATGCGGCCGATTCGCCGGCTCATGCTGCGGCCCATCAAGCCGCCGCCGATCAGCGCCAGGAGAGCCATGATCGCCAGACCCCACACGAGGGTTCTCCGGATCAGGGCCTGCATGGCCTCGAGCTCGTGGATGTCGCGGCCGACGAGCAGGTGGTAGCCGCCCTGCAAGCGGAAGCTACGCGCCCTGCCTCGGTGCTCGATCCCGTCCTCCGGCACACTCTGGGTCTCGAGTCGGAAGTTCAGCCAACCCTGTTCATCCGGCTCGACGTCGGGCCAGCGATCGAGGTTGCCGATGATCGGGTTGTAGCCGGTGTCAACGAGCAGATAAACGGAGGGGCCGGCGGGCGTTCCCGACAGCCGCTCACGGATCGTCCTCGTCAGTCCCAGCAAACCCATCGAGCGATACCCTTCGGCCAGGCCGGTGATCTCGGCCTCGATGGTGGCGTCGGCCTGGCGGAGCATGTATCCGGCCGTGGACCAGTAGATGAATCCCAGGAGCAAGAGTACCGAGGCGCCGAACAGCGCGACATAGACCATCCCCAGCCGGAAGACAGAACTGCGAAAGAGGTTGGTCGAGGCGCTCATGAGCTAGCCTGCCCTCATCACACTTCTACCGCGGGTGGGCGGAGTACGTATCCCACACTCCGCACGGTGTGAATCAGCGGCTCGTCGAAGTCCCTGTCGATCTTGCCGCGCAGCCGACTGATATGGACGTCGATGACGTTCGTTTGCGGATCGAAATGATAGTCCCAGACTTTCTCCAGCAGCATGGTGCGTGTCACCACCTGGCCGCTGTGTCGCATCAGATACTCCAGCAGGCGGAACTCACGCGGCTGGAGCTCGATGGTCTTGCCGCTTCGCCGCACCGTGCGCGCGAGCAGGTCCATTTCCAGGTCAGCCACATGCAGGTTTGTCTCCACTGCTGGGGCGTCGCCGCGGCGCACGAGCGCTTCCAGCCGAGCCAATAGCTCGGAGAAGGCGAACGGCTTGGTGAGGTAGTCATCGCCTCCCTTGCGCAGGCCCTCGACGCGGTCATCGACCTCCCCGAGTGCACTGAGGATCAAGACCGGCGTGGTGTCGCCAGAGGAACGCAAGGTTTGCAGGACTGACAGCCCATCGAGGCCGGGCAGCATGCGGTCCAGCACGATGGCGTCATAGGACTCCTCCAAAGACTTGAAAAGACCGTCCTTGCCGTCGCCGCTCTTGTCGACCACATGGCCGTGTTGGTCGAGCCCCTGGGCGATGTAGGCGAGCGTGTCACTGTCGTCTTCAATCACCAATACGCGCATGCCGTGCCTCTAGCTCGCCGTCCGTCCCGTTGCTCCCATCGTATCCAGGATAGTCACAAGCCTACTGCAAAAGCCTACTGCAAAAGGGGCGGGGCAGGTGGGGTTCTGGGTCCCCACCTGCCCCTGGAGCGGCCTGGCCCCCTTACCGGGGCGGGGGGGCCTGCCAACAAGGATCCTCCGCGGCGACCAGCGCCGGCCCTGCCGGGGGAAACAGGACCGACGCTGCGCCGTGCTCCTCTTCTGTTTCAGTCGAGGCTCAGCGCCACGAACTGGCGCGTGTTGCCACGAGCAACCTGAAGGAGAAGGGAGTTGCCTCCCGCTTCGAGGGCGTGCTCGATCTCCCGCATTGCCTCATCGCGGTTCTCCACAGTCTGCTGTCCGACCATGGTGATAACGTCCCCAGCGCGCAGGCCCTTTCGCGCAGCCGGCCCCTCGGGATCCACACCGACGATGACGGCACCCTGCAGGTCACGGGGCAGGCGGAGCTGCGATCGTGCTTGATCGGAGATGTTGTCGAGGCGGAGGCCGAGTTGGGCTACGGGAGCTTGGGCCTCGCTGGCGGGCACGAAGACCTCTTCGTCGGGCGAGGCGCCAACCACCACATCAAGCGTCTCGATTCCTGCACCACGCCAAACCTCGATCTCGACTTCATCGGCCGGATCATTGCTGGCCACTGCACGCGAGAGGTCCTTGACCTCCTCGATCTCGGTGTCGCCCCAGCTCATGATCACGTCACCCGCGCGCAGCCCGGCTGCAGCTGCCGGACTGCCCTTGGTGACGCCCGCCACCAGAGCGCCTCTGGCCTCTTCGAGCCCAAGAGCCTCGGCGATCCCCTCGTCGACGGGCTGAATTTGGACACCGAGCCAGCCGCGCTCGATCGTGCCGTCCTCGCGCAAGTCCTCGATGATGGGCGCCGCCATCGATGACGGGATAGCGAAGCCGATGCCGACGCTACCCCCGTTGGGCGAGAAGATCGCCGTGTTGACGCCAACCACCTTGCCATTCAAATCAAAGAGCGGCCCACCCGAGTTGCCCCGGTTGATGGGCGCGTCGATCTGCAGGAAGTCGTCGTACGGACCCGACTGGATGTCGCGACCGCGCGCCGAGATGATGCCGGTCGTGGCGGTGCCCCCGAGGCCGAAGGGATTGCCGATGGCGATGACCCAGTCGCCCACCCGCAGTTCGTCGGACTCGCCGAGCGCGACGTAGGGCAACGGCTCCTCGGACTCGACCCTCAATAACGCCAGGTCGGTTTTGGGATCGGCGCCCTGCAGGATGGCCTGGAGCTGCGTGCCATCGCCGAGCGTGACGATGATCTCTTCGGCGTGCTCGATCACGTGGTAGTTGGTGACGACATAGCCTTCGGGATCAACGATGAACCCGGATCCCATCCCCTCGAAGGAGCGGCCGGCACCACGATCGGCGCTGAATGACTGGCGCTCGAAGAAGCGCCGCAGGAAATCCTCGAAGTGGTCTCCGGGTGCGCCATCAGGTCCGAAGGGGGATCCCGGCCCGAAAGGCGTGCCGGGAGCCTGCCCCGCAACCGGCACGGCCACACGGCCCTTCACCGAGATGTTGACGACCGCCGGCTTCACCGTTTGGATGACGTCGGCGAAGCTCGGCGGTGCGGCCGAAACACCGGTTGGAGTCAGAGGACCCTCGTTGGCCGTCGCCACGGGCGACAGCGACAGGCTCCAGAGGACAGCCGTTCCGACCAGAGCCAGGGCGAAGAGCCCGAGCCCGAGGCTGCGGGGGGCCGTTGTTTTTAAGCTATTGTTCGCTGCGCGCATTGTTTGCCTCCTTGCCAAGTTGGTGGCTCCGTCGGATCATCCCCTCGGCGATTCCTGACGGTATTGCTGAGCACTCGCTTCTGGATGCTGTCGCCCTCCATCTCTCTGACGAGGGACGACACCCATCCACTCGTGCCGATCATAAGGAGGCGCGCATTACCGGCCTGTGGGCGGAAGATGAACTATCGGTAATGTCGGGCGGGCAGGGGAGTGAGGCCCGGCGGGGACCACTGGGACACTTTCACCATGGCCTGCTAGAGGAACGGTGCTGAAGGCTGCGCGCTACTGAAGGGGGTTAACGACTCTGAGGTCTTCGAAGCGGGTGAAGTCGCGATCGGTCGTGCAGAGGGTTGCCCCGTGCTCGATGGCAAGCGAGGCGATTTCCGCGTCCATTGCGAGCGGCCCCCGAGCCTGAGCAGAGGTTAGTAGTCCGTGCAGAATCTCCCAGTGGCGAGGTCCCGGATCCAATAGGCCCACCTGGGGGAGAGCAAGCCATTCGTTTACGATCGAGATGACCTCCTCGAGCGAAAACGGCCGGGCAAGCAGGCGTGGCGTGGTCGTGATGCGTATGAAAGCAAGCACGGTCAGCCAGGCCAGACCGACGGGCTCGGGCCGAGATAGCACCTCCTCCAGCCACGGCCGTGCTTTCTCGTGTTCCCGGCAACCCGAGTTGTATGCGTAGATCAGCAGGTTGGCATCGACGAGAATCAACGGTGCAGGGGCCCTTCTGCCTGTTCGATCAGCTCGGCGATATTGTCGAACTCCACACCGGGAAGGCTTTCCAGATCGCGAGCCCGTACGACGAATGGCTTGTCAGGCTGATTCGCGCGGGCCGCCCGAAGTCCCTCCCTCAGGACGGCATTTACGGTTTCCTTGAACGAGCGCCCCGTACGGCCCATTTCCTCCTTGAGCTTCGCTGCCACGTCTTCCTCGAGTGTCATTGTGGTTCTCATACATCATGATGATAGTTAATGAACATCATGATGTCCACGGCTTGTCTCCGAGATCCTCCTCTCCCTCATTCTAGGTGTGACGGCCACGGCAGCAGGTCTAGCCGGGCCCATTACGCGTCGTGACTGCCACGCCGCTAGATTGCCCTGTCGTTCCGGGGATTTTGATTACTCAAAAAATAATATAATATGACTATGAACAAACACGGTTGAGCGCTGAAATACTTGGAACGAGAGATGCGCATCGAGATGAAAATAGACAACGTTGGGTGGGGCGCCCGCAGCTCCTGGTTGTTACTCCTTTGCGTCACCCACGCAACATTGCTCCTGCCTCTCACGGCATGGGCACAGGAGGGCGATCCTGCGCCCATGGTGACAGACAGACCCGACGCGACCGAAAGCGCAGTCACCGTCGCGCCCGGAAGCTTCCAGCTCGAGTCGGGTTACACCCTTGGGCGGATTGAGGGGATCAGCATCCACAACGCGGGCGAGGTCCTTCTGAGGGTCGGCGTTGTCGACTGGATGGAGGTGCGACTCGGCGTTCACTCGTACCAGTGGGTTCGCGGTCGGGGTCAGAGCGCGCGGGGAATACAGGATTCCTCAGTGGGGGTCAAGCTCGTGGTCGTGGAGAGCAGCGGCAGCCTCGGGTTTGGCATTCCGCAGGTGGCGGTACTGGCGTCGACGACGTTGCCTACCGGCAACTCTCTGGGCAGCCAACAGATGCTGCAACCTGAGTTTCGCCTCGCAGTGGCCTGGGATCTCACCGATCGTCTGGCGCTGGGCACCAACGTCGCCTACGCCTACCCAAACGACATCCTCGTCGACGAGCGCTTCCATCAAGGTGGCGCGACCCTCAGCCTCGGCTACTCGCTTACCGAGCGCATGGGCGCCTACTTCGAGTACTTTGGTGTCCACCCGATCATCAAGGACGGGCCCGACGAGGGCTTTCTCAATGGCGGCATGACGTTTCTGGTTACGGGCGACTTCCAGCTCGATGCCCGGTTGGGCTACGGCCTCAACGGCCTCGATGACGACTTGTTCATCGGCCTCGGCAGCGCCGTCCGCTGGTAGCGGAGGCAGTCCGAACGTCTGAGCTCATCTCTGCGAGATTGCGTCACGCAGCGTTGTCAACGTTGCCTCGAGCGACTCGCGTGGAATCGAATCCACGAACGGGCCGACCACCCAGCCAAGGCCGAAGGGAATGGCGCGGCTGAGGCTGATGACCTCGGCCTCGAGGATCACGCCACCGTCGACCTCCTCGTAGTACCAATTCGCGTCGAGACGCCAGAGAAAGCCCTGGTCGTCGCCGAACTCCATTTCGCGTTCCTGCGGCGTGCCCGCCCCGTCCAACTCCCGGATCTTGGTCGACACGCTCCTCGAGGACGCGCGCGTGGGGCTGTGGCGCACGAAGGTCACATCATGCTCGGTGTTGTACTGCACCGTGATGATCTTCGTTCGCTTGAGCTTCATGAAAGTGTGGAGCCGCTCGCCGTCCTCCTCGAGGACTCGCGCGTCGACTACCTCCTCGAAGTACTGCGGGTAGCCGCTGTAGGACTTGATGAAGGTCAAAGTCTCGTCGAGGGTCACACCCGGAACGAAAATGCTGCCGATCCAGTGGTGCACCAGGGCATCCTCGATCTCGAAGGGGTACCGCCCGTTACGAACGAGCACGATCTTCTGGATACATACCTCTCCGGCCTTCACCTCAGCCCGGCAGCGCAGCGCGTCTTCGTTGTCGTAGATGAACTGCGCCAGAAAGACATCGCTCGCAGCCCTGGTGGCGGCAACCTGGCGGTCGTTTTCAGCGATGTAGGCGTTCCAGCCCTCCCGCACTTCTGGCGGCGGCTCCTGCGCCTCGGCGATGCCCGCGAAACCCGTAAGGGCGACGAACACCGCCAGTGCCGCACCCAGCAAGCGCCAGTGGCCACAATCTCGAGCTCTGCTCATGGAAATCACTCTCTATTGAATAGAAACCGACCCCGAATACGACGCGGTATCCGTAGGTCGTTTGGGCCCCCCCATGAAATCGACGTTGATCACCGGCGATTGATTGTATCCTTCTCGACCCACCTAGCGTCTCAGATATGGTAGGGTGGATAGTATGACCAGGAGTATGACTAAAGGAAAGTCTGATGGGTAAGGTCAAGATGACCATCTCGGTCACGAGGGATGTCGCCGAATACTTGCGTGCGGGCTCGAATGCGAGCGCTGTTGTTGCAGAGGCCGTGGGGGTGTATCGGACGCTGCAGCTCGAGGAGCGCCTCGAGGACGCCTACCGTCAGGATGCTCGAGAGGCTG
>JAUWTE010000296.1 GCA_030609765.1 Acidobacteriota bacterium | reverse complement strand
GCCGCGCGCATCCTCGGGGTACTCGACCATGTCGCAGAGCCAGCGGATCGCCACGGTTTCGATCTGCGCCAGACCCGGCGCCGGCAACCAGATAGTGGTGTACCGGTTGACCATCTCGGCAATCAGGTCACCTATTGCCGACTGAGGGATCCCGCCTCCGGGGATGTACGCGAGATAACCGGGCACGGCGGTTCCGAAGCCCTGGGGAATGACCTCCTCGAACAGCAACTCGAGGAGCTCATCGTATGCCTGCCCCCGCTCCGGGAGCGGCTCCACGAGAGATCGCGCCATCTCGGCAGCCCCTCCCACTTCGAAGGAAGGCTGCTCGGGCAGGCTGTCGATGTAGGCCGAGATGCGATCCATCGCCGCATCGACGAGAGCACTCAGCTGCTCTCCCGAGAGCTCGAGAGAGCGGTCTTCGTCGATGGGCTCACTGTCGGACGCGGGCTTGCTCATCTCACAAGCGGCCTTTCCTAGGAGCGTGTTCGCTCAGTCAGTGGCGTTCCAAGGCCCGTCCAGCACCTACCCGATCATGCTCTTGAGGGCATCGATGAACTGCTGAACGTCGGCCGCTTCGGGGGAGTCGGGCTCCTGCCCGAGGAACAACTCGAAGTGATTGACGGCCTTCTGGTACTCGTTCGTGCGTGCGTAGGCATAGCCGAGGTTCTTGTGTGCCAGCGGGAAATCGGGACGAAGTTGGACGGCCGTCTCGAGCTCGGCGATTCCTCCCTCGACGTCGCCGGAGTCGATCATCATCATGCCCATGTTGTAGTAGGATTCCGGGTCCTCTGCACCGGTCGCCATCGCCGCCTCGAACTCCAATGCTGCAGCCTCCGTGTCGCCCATCTCGGTGTACGCCTGGGAGAGCGCCAGCCGGGCGTCGGGATTGTCGGGGGCATGTCTCAGCCACTCCTGGATTTCGGCTACAGCCTCTTCGTACTTACCCAGTACCAGGTAGCTGCTAGCGATGTTCTGGGAGATTGCTGCCAGCGCATCGTTGTTCTGCTCGTTGTCGTCGACGTTGGAGCGAGCTTGCTCCATGTAGCTAATCGCTTCCTCGTGGTTGCCCGCCTGGATGGCCGCGACGCCCAGTGAATAGGCATCACTCGCCGCCGTCGCGCGCAACACTGCCTGTGGGATTTCCGGAGGATGCATGACGATGTCGATGCGGTTGGGTCCGCCCCTCAGATTACGTTCCATCTCAAACGACGTGTAACCCTCCAGGTCGGCCGTGATCCGAGCCCGGGCCATCCGCACATTACGGGCAAAATAGACGCCGTCGTCACTGGTGATCATCTCGATCGGCACGAACGGCCGATCGGGGTCCTGCAGAACCATCGTGATGATGACTTTGACGCCCTCGAGCGCGTTGCCATCCGCGTCAGTGACCTTGCCCGACACACGCGAGTTGAACTGGGGAGAGTAAACCGAGGCGGTTGCGCTGACAGCCCCGACCGGAACCGAATAGGTGAAAACCAGACCTAGGACCAGGCCCGTGATCGTTGCACTTCTGAGGCATCGACGCGACAGCATGACAAGTCCTTCTCCGTGTAGCATGAACCGCTGCTTCGGTCCTGATACCAGGGGAGCCACTGGACTCAGCCGGGAGGCACCGAATGGAGCCCACCTGGGGCTGAGTCTCTCAGGTCCAACAATAGCTGGCCAGAGGTGAAGAGGGTAGTCTGAGACGGTCCCGACAGATGACCTCTCGCGCCGAGCTCCGGCTGAGGCTGCGGAAAGTCGCGAGTCTCCTATCCGATCATGCTCTTGAGGGCGTCGATGAACTGCTGTACGTCGGCCGCATCAGGGGCATCCGGATCCTGCACGAGGTACAGCTCGAAATGCTCGACGGCCTTCTGATACTCGCTGGTGCGGGCGAAAGCATAGCCGAGGTTCTTGTGCGCCAAGGGGAATTCGGGAAGTAGTTGGATGGCCATTTCCAATTCGGCGATTCCGCCCTCGACGTCGCCGGATTCGATCATCATGACGCCCATGTTGAAGTGGGATTCCGGATCCTGCGCGCCGGTTGCCCTCGCGGCCTCGAGCTCGGCGGCGGCTGCGTCCGTGTCGCCCAACCCGTTGTACGCCTGGGAAAGAGCCACCCGGGCATCGGGATTGTCGGGGGAAAGTCTCAGCCACTCCCGGATTTCGACTACAGCCTCTTCATACTTCCTCAGTGCCAGGTAGCTGCCAGAGACGTTCTGGGCAATCGCTGCCAGGGATTCGTTGTTTTCCTCGTTGTCGTCGAGGCGGGAGCGAGCCTGCTCCATGTAGCGAATCGCCTCCGCGTGGTTGCCCGCGCCGAAGGCTTCGACGCCCAGCGCATAGGCATCGCTCGCCTCCGTGGCACGCAGCTCATCTTCCAGCATTCCGGCGGGCTCCAGGACGATGTCTCTGCGATTGGCTCCGAGCTTCAGGTTGACCTCGACATCAGCGGGCATATAACCCTCGAGATCGGTGGTGATGCGGACCCAGGCGACGCGAACATCGCGAGCGAAGTAGCTGCCCTCTTCGTCGGTGACCACCTCGACAGGCTCGACGGCAACGAAAGCGGGATCCTGGTGGACCATCGTAATGACGATTTTCACGCCCTCGAGCGGATTACCGTCAGCGTCGGTGACCGTGCCAACGACTCGCGCGACGTACTGGTGCACGTAGGCCAACACTGGTTCGCTGACAGCTCCGGCCGGAATCGTGAGGATGAGGCCCAGAGCCAAGGCCAGGCTCGCGATCACTGCATTCTTGAGGCATCGACGCGACAGCATGACAAGTCCTCCTACGCGTAGCATGAACCGCTTCATCGGTCCTGAAACCAGGGGACCCGCCGGACCCGGCAGGGGAGCGCCGAGTCGGGTCCGCCTGAGGCTGAGTCTCTCAGATCCAACAATATCTGGCCGGAAGGGCAGAGGGTAGCCTGAGGGCTCCGCTCGAGCGCCTCATACCGTCTGGGTCGTTCCCGGATCTGACACCGACAGAGCCCGGGTTTCTCAACGGGTCGCGAGAAAATCCGTGACACCCCCTACGCTGGAATCCTCGTTGGCTGTTAACCGTTCTGTTCCGCTCGTGTAATCTCCTGCACATGCGGCGAACTGCGACCATCGTGCTTCTGGCCATCGGCCTGACGGCGACTGCTTGGGCAGGAGGGTCACTTGCCTCGCGGACCGTGGACGCCCCCGGGCCTGCTCTGGGAGCGGCACAAGCGTTCAGTGGGGGGCCTGAGGTGAAGATCGTTACCCCTCGCGCCGATCGCCCGCTGTCGAATCCGATCGTCATCCAGGCACTGGTCAGGTCGCCTGCGTCGAGCGTTATAGCTAGCGTGGTTGCCTATTTTGAGGACCAGGAGCTCAGCACACTGACTGAGCCACCGTACCGGTGGATTGTCTCCCGCACCACGGGAGCCTCGCTAGCGCAAGTTCGCGTGGTCGCCACAGATTCAAATGGACTGACCGGCGACGCTGAGGTGCTGGTGGCGGGCACGCCAGGACTCAGCTTCGAGGCCGAGGTTCCTGCAGTGAGCCTCAACGTCGGTGTGCTCGATGAGCGCGGCGGCTTCGCACTCGATTTGCAGCAGCATGAGATCGTTTTGCGTGACAACGATCTCGAGCAGGAGATCCTCGACTTCACCCGTTCGGAGGCGCCGCTGCGGGTAGCTGTTCTGATCGACCACAGCGGCAGCATGGGCAACAAGATGGCAGACACGATCGAGGCGCTGGTGGAATTCCTGCAGCGCCTCGAGCCCGATGACCAGGTCAAGCTCATGGGCTTCAACCACCGTGTCACCTCCTACACGCCATTCACCAACAGGCACGACATGGTGGCAAACTTCGCACAGGGCATTCAGGCCGAAGGTGGAACGGCTCTCTACGATGCTCTGCTCTATGCCTATCACCAGCTCGAGCCGTATCAGCTGGCACGGGAGCGCCGTGTGATCTTTCTGCTCACCGATGGGAAGGACAGGGAGAGTCGGACGTCCGCGAGGCCGGCCCTCGATCTCGTGCGCGCAGGTGGCGTTACCGTGTTTGCGCTTGGCCAGGGGGAGGCCCTTCGCGATGAGGATCTCCGCGAGGTGATTCTCGATATCACGCGGACAACCGGTGGCGATGCCTATTTCGAGAGCGACCGGGGCCGGTTGCGAGAGAGCTTCACGAAGATCGCACAGGCGATGCGAGCTCTATATTTCGTCTCCTACCGGCCGTCCGATTCGACCGCCGGCTGGCACGAGATCACCGTCGAAATCGAGCGACCGGGACTGCGCGCCCGCCACAAGCCAGGCTATCGGCGTGGTGGTAGTGATGGGGGATCCCGTTGACCCGAGCGATCACGCCTAGCCCGCATTTCTCATCACGCTTCGTCGCGGGGATCGCCATGGCGCTGCTGATCTTGTCGATGTCACCGTCCTCGTTCGGGCAGGCTGGGCGCGAGGCCGGCGGCGAGGTGCTCATTCCGGGGGGCGAGGGGTTCATTCGTTCCGTTCTCAGAATGGCACCGCGGGACCTGGACCGCTACGGCCAGGGATTCCTCGTCGAGGTCGTCAATCAGCTTTCACAACCGACGGCCCTCAATTACCCGGTCCGCCTGCGCCGCGCAGTGGACGATCTCGAGGACCTGCGGCAGTTCCTGGCCGCTCTCGACACCAAGTATGGTGAGACCGTGGCCCGTCTCTCGGCTCCAGGCTCCGATGCCTATCGCCGCGCGGAGGAGCTACTCGACTACTTCGGACTCCGCGTGCGTGAGGGCGACGGTGTGCTCCGGCACGATCGTGTCGACTCCGAGCAAGCCACGAGTCGGCGCCGGCTACTCGCGCAGTTGGGTAT
>JAUWTE010000242.1 GCA_030609765.1 Acidobacteriota bacterium | reverse complement strand
CCGGTTGGACGTTGCCCTACCAGTTGGAAGTCCGCGTGATCGAGGCGGCCTCGCCGCTCGATGACACCGTATTGGCGGCGATGGAGCCCGTGCTGGGTGAGGCAACTGCCTGGCAGGACGAGGATGGTGATGCCGCCCCTTTCGACAGCCTTCCCGGCGTCGGCTTCGACACCAATCCGATTGCCGCCGGCGTTCTGCCGCTGCCGGGGCGTACGACGGGTAGCGGCTCGGCGCTGACCGTCGAGCCTGTGCAGAACAACGCCTTCCGGGCCATCAATCGGGCCTGGCGTGAGGGCGGCAACGTGCGCTTCGTTGCCGGCACTCCGGCCGCCGGCGGAGCCGCTCAGGCCGGTAGCGCCGGCCGCAGCGGCCGCTACGTCATCACAGGCCTCAGCGACGGGGTGATGAACGAGATGATCACCGACCTGGCGCTGCAAGCCGAGCGTACTTCGGCCTCGGGTACCGAGATCGACCAGCCGCGCATCGGCCTGTACCGGCCCTGGGCGGCAAGCATGGACGAGGGCTGGACCCGCTGGCTGATGGAAGGCTTCGACTTCGATTTCGACAGCCTCTACAACTCCGACTTCAGGGCCGGCCGCATGCAGGATCGCTACGACGTGATCGTGCTGGTGGACATGCGGGCGGGCCAGATCCTCAATGGCTCGATGCCGGGCACCGTGCCGCCCCGCTATGCCGGCGGTATCGGCCAGGTCGGTGTGCGCGCCCTCGATGAGTTCGTGCGTGCCGGGGGCACGTTGGTCTGCCTGAATGCCAGCAGCATGTTCGCGGTCGAGCAGCTTCACCTGCCGGTCGAAAATGTTGTGGCGGAGCTCGACAACCAGGAGTTCTTCCTCAATGGCTCGGTCGTCGAGCTGATCGTGGACACTTCGCATCCCGTGATGTCGGGAATGTCGCCCGAGGCCCCGGCAATGGTGGGCAGGAGCCCGGTGTTCACCGTCACAGAGGGCTTCGAGGGTGCGGCGCTCGCCAAGTATCAGGAGAACGGCTCGCCGCTGCTGTCGGGCTACCTGCTCGGCGAGGAGCACATGCAAGGTTACGCAGCCGCGCTCGACGTGCACCACGGTGACGGGCACGTGATTCTTCTCGGCTTGCGGCCGCAGTGGCGCGGCCAGCCCTACGCTACCTTCCGGGTGCTGTTCAACGCCGCCTTCTACTCAGCCGAGGTGGCGGCCATGACACCGCCAAACCCCGACTTCTGGACACCGCCGGTGAAGGAGGAGCCCGAAGCCGGGGAGGAGAAGGAGGGCCAGTAAGGCGGACAGCCCCGGGTCAGGCAGAGCTTACTCACCACATGGGGCCGCCGCCGTAGTAGCCGCCGCCCCAGGGGCCGCCCCAGCGGCCGGGGTATCCGTAGCTGACGCCGACGCCGACCGTGGCGGTGCATCCCAGGGTGACGAGGGCGAGGACGATGAGTAATGCCAGGGCCAAGACTCGTTTGCTCATGTAACGCTTCATTTCAATTTCCTCGTATTCCTATTGGGTCCACTCGACCAGCGCCAGAGCCGCGCCACTCGGGTCGGCAACGATGGCAAGCGAGCCGTCCCTGATCTCGGAGCTCGGCGCCAGCAGGACCTCGCCGCCGAGGTCTCTCACTCGGCCCGCCAGGGCGGCTGCATCATCGACCCGCACGTAGGGCAGCCAGTTCGACTCCACGGGTGCGTCTTCGATCGGCATGAGTCCGGCCCCTCCGCGCCCCTCTTTCAGCACGTAGTGGGGATAGTTGCTGCTGCCCTGCTCGCGCCCGCGTTGGAAGCCGGCGAAGTCGGCGTAAAACGTCAGCGCCGCTTCGACATCCTGGGCCAGGTAGTCACGCCAGAGGAAGCCGCCGTTGGGAATCGTGCCCTCCACTACTGCGCTCAGATCTTCAGGAGTCTGCAGCAGGCCGAGCGGGGCTCCCTGTGAATCGACAACCAGGGCCGCCCAAGTATCTGTTCCCAGGCTCACGGGGCCCACGAGCACGCGCCCGCCTCCACGTTCAATGGCCCCTGTCGCCTGGTCGATCTCTGTGACGAGCATGTAGCTGACCCATTGAGCGATGCTCTCCTCCGATGGCCGCCGATCGACCCCGACGATGCCGCCGACATAGCGATCACCGACAAGCGCGAGTGAATAGGGCTTGCCGCGCCTGCTCGTCTGCTCGAATTCCCAGCCGAGCAGCTCACCGTAGAAGTGCCGGCTGGCGACGACGTCATCGGTGATGAGCTCATGCCAGACAAACTGTCCGCCCGTTCCGACACCCGGACCAGTGCTCTCGACCGCCGGTGTCGTTTCCGGGTTCTTGGCGCAGGCCGTGGCGAGCCCTCCAGCGACCAGAAGGGCCAGCAGCAGGGCCCATGAACTTCTGCGAAAGATCATTCCATTCCCCTAGGTGGACACGCGTCGCGGGAATCGACCGTTGACGCAAGATTCGGGAAGCTTCCGTGCAAACGGAACATCGATGAACAGAAAGTACCATCCTGAGGACCGGCAGCGCACGGTAGTTGACGTTCGGGCGCCGGGGATTGTATAGTAAGTGAGTAGCTCACTTAGCAAACCCATAACGGATCATCGACGTTGATCAGCAAACAGGCCTCCGAACGACTGCAGGAATTCGTCGCCACCGCCACCGAGCTCTTCATGTCTCGCGGCTTCCGGCGCACGAAGATGTCCGACGTGACTGCGGCAATGGGTCTGTCCGAGGGAGCCATCTACCGGTACTTCGAGAGCAAGCAGGCGCTGTTCGATACTGTCTTGCGAGCCGCGGCCGCTCCCGACGGGCCCGTCGAAGTGGAGAGCTTGCCGGTGTCGACGCCCAGTCCCATGGCGACCTTCGAATTCGTGCGTGGGTGTGTTTCGGAGCGAGCCAGCTTCGAGACTCTCGAACGGGCGCTGCATGGGGATGAACCGACCTCGAGCCCGAAAGAGGAGCTCGAGGGGATCGTGCGCGAGCTCTTTGCCACCATTTCCAAGTTTCGGGTGGGCGTTCGCATCGTCGAGCGCTCGGCCCTCGATCTACCGGTGATGCAGAGCTTCTGGTTCGGCGAAATCCGCAACAAGCTGATCGAGCGCCTCGCCGACTACCTGCGCAACCGTATTGACCGAGGCTTGCTGCGACCCGTCCCCGATCCCGATGCCAGTGCCCGACTGATTCTAGAAACGATCGTGTTTTTTGCCCGTCACCGACACCGCGATCCCTTCCCCACGCCGATGGATGAGGAGACCGCGGAGGAAACCGTAGTCGACAACGTTTTGCACGCCTACGTGCTCAGCCCGGCATAGCGCCGGCCGATCCGCGGGGCGTGGAAGGATTTATTCATCGAGCTAGCTGACCCGCTCGAATCGACAGAAGCCGTCCAAACTCATAGGTCCGGGTCGAGCGAGTGAGTGAGTAGCTCACGCACCATCCGTCCCGAGGACGGAAAAGGAGGACAGCATGTTGAACGTCATACTTCTCGCGGGGGCGCTGGCCTTGGCCCCGGCGGGATTGCAGGGAGCCCCGGAAGAGGCTGCGGACCTCCTCGGCCTCTGGCTCAACGATAATGGCGAAGTCGCCGTGGAGCTCGAGATGTGTGGAGATCAGCTTTGCGGGCGTGTGGCATGGTTGAGCGACGAGCTCGATGTCAACGGCCAGGAGAGGGTCGACTCGAAGAACCGAGCGGCTGACCTTCGTGCCCGCGAGCTGAAAGGCCTCACAGTCCTCAGCGAATTCGCATCGAGCGAGGGCGATGTCGGCGTCTGGAAGAAGGGTATGCTCTACGATCCGAGCTCGGGTGCGACGTTCATTCATTGCACCCTGCGGGTCGAGGACGACGGCCGGCTGAGAATCCGCGGCTTCGAGGGGCACATGGGCTCTCGCGGCCTGGTCGCCTCGAGGTTCGGAAAGACGACCCGCTGGACGCGAGCCACGCTGGCGCAGTTGACAGCCCAGTAGCGGGGAATTCTCGCTTCCATAGCAGATCGGTACTCGCCGCTTCCCGCGAAGGGATGCCGGCGCAACCGACCTGTGTGCCGTTGCGCCGACCCTCGAGTCAAGTGCAGCACGCGGCAGTCATCGCGTGCTATTGCGCTCGGGCTGCCTCGTTGGGTCTAGGAATCCGCGCTAAACGACCGAGCGGACCGCCTCGTCGACTCCCGCAGCGAACTCGTTGACCAAGTCGGCTAGTGCGGCGCCATCGTCCGGAGGTGTCCAGGCGAGCTTCAGGCGGTTGGGGTGCAAACCGAGCAGGCCGCTGAGCTCCTCGACCTGACCGAATGCTGCGGCTGCGCGCTCGTTACCGCGCTCGTAGTGGCAGAGCTTCTGCGCACAACCCAGCACCAGCACGCCGGCCGCTCCCATTTCAAAGGCATTGAAAATCAAGCCGGCCTGCAACCGGCCGCTGCAATCGAGCCGGATGACTCGCACGTTGGCTGGATAGGATCGCTTCTGGGCGCCGGCGAGCTCGGTGGCGGCGTAGCCACTCCACTCACAGGCAAACACCAGGATGCGAGGCTCACGATCACCGTTGAGGGCCGCGGCACCCAAGCCGCCGGGCTGCGGCAACACCGAGCCGGGCTCAGGGTCGTGGTAGTCGAGTGCCACTCGCATCTGTGCGTCGAGCTGGCTATCACTCCATCCGCTCAGCGTAGCGGCCTCCACAGGGCATATCGATACACAGTTGCCACACCCCGTGCACAGGAGCGGGTCGATCGTCGACAGGCTCACACCCTCAGGCCGCTCAACCATGGTGATGGCATGGAAGGGGCAGAGCCGGGCGCAGTCGCTGCAACCGTTGCACCTCTCAACATCGACCTGTGCGAGGGGGCCGCGCAGTGTAACGCTTCCCCTGCCCAGGTGTCGCAGTGCCCGTGAGGCGGCACTGAAAGCCTGAAACTGCGCCATATTCGCGTCGCACGGGTAATGGGCCGAGCCGCAAACATAGAAGCCGCGCTCCACGTAGCGCTCCGGCCGCAGCCGCACTCTGAGGTCGGCGAGATGGCCGGATAGGTCTTGTGGCAGTCGCATCATGCCGGCCAGGACCTGGGTCTCCTCGTCGGGGGCGCCCGTGGCCACGATGATGGCGCCGAACGGGCCGTCAGTGCTTCCCTTCGGCAGCTCTCCCGTGCCGTTTTGCACGCTGATCAGGTAGGACCCGAGCACACCGTCCACGTTGCTGATGCGGCTGTTGAGTCGTACGTCCACACCGGAGTGTTCCTCGACGGCGGCATTGAGCTCGCTTGCCAGATCTGGATCTTCTTTGGTGGCCGTACCTCCTAGGGCATCAGTGCGCTCGACCAGGGTCACAGGGATGCCGGCGTACGCGAGCTCGAGCGCCGCGGTCATGCCGGCCACGCCGCCACCGATCACCAGTGCCGCCGGTGCGATATCCGCCTGCGAAGGGATCCGCGGCGTCAGGGCAGTAAGGTGGGCCACCTCCATGGCGATCTGATCTCGGGCGCGAACGTTGGCGCCATCTTGATCCGAGCGATGTGGCCACGCACAGCCCTCTCGGACGT
>JAUWTE010000331.1 GCA_030609765.1 Acidobacteriota bacterium | reverse complement strand
CGATCCCATGTTCCCCTCATACCTGGGCGGCAAGCTGTACGCCATGGGGAAGAAGATGATGTCCAGCGCCTCTTCGTGGTGTTTGCGGAACATCAGATTGTGGAGGTGCGCGATACACACCTTGCTCGGGAAACACGGATCAATGCTGCCCCGCGTCGACCCCTCGCGATAGAGCCGGTCCGATGTCTGATCGGAGAACACCAGGTTCGAGTGGGGAATCCCCAAGCTCTCGAAGTAGGCAGTGAAGAAGGGAGCCAGAGAATAGAGGTTCAGCACGCGCGGCATGCCAATCCGAATTCTCTTGCGGTCCAGCATCAGCCGTCTTCGACGTCGAGCTCCCGGGAACAATGCAAAGCTGCCAGGAGCGTCAACCACGACCGTCGGGGAGAAAGACACCCAGGCTCGTTTGGAGGCTTGCGCGACCAAGTCGGGAGTCTCAGATCGGATGGCCTGCCTCCTGCGGATAATGGCGCGCAACGCCTCGGGGTCCTCAACGGCGCCTTTCTCACAGGCGTTGCCGACGATCAGGCGACGGGTTCCAGGAGGGCGGGCGATCGCCGATTCGAACGCCTGTTCACTCTCGGCACCCTCGAGGCAATTGTCTACTGAGATGTCAATGAAGGACCGAACGCACTGATTCCTGCAGAAGGAGCACCTGGTTCGCTTGTCACTGTGGACGGAGAACTGGATGTTCTGAACTCCATCGAGCCCGATGAAGTCGGTCTCTTTGCCCTCCGCATGGAGCCGAATGCTCTCCAGGGCCGCACCGATGGCGCCACATTCCCCAGCGTGCTCATGCACGTGAATGACCGGTCGCTTTGCCCCGAATTGCCTGAAACGACTCTCGATATAGTCGACCTGAGCCTTCACGGCGGCCAGGTTGTACTGTGTTCCCCCTTGCAGCACGAAGTGTCGTCCCAGCTTCGGGAGATTCACCATCTTGCAGACATACAGCCAGATATTCTTTGGCAATACCCTGGCAAGTCCGGCGAGAATCTCCTCTCTTCGCCAGCCCTGGCGTTGGAAGTCCACGATGTCGGACTGCAGGAAGATCGCGCAGCCGAATCTGAATTCCGGGCAGCGCTCCGCCTTAAAGGCGGCATCAGCGTACTCGCTGACATCGAGGCCCATCGCTTCGGCGGTGCTCTGGAGGAAATACCCGTTGCCCGCTGAGCACTGAGTGTTGAGCTTGAAGTCCTTGATCTTCCCGTTCTTCAGGACGATGACCTTGATGTCTTGGCCGCCCACATCGCAAATGATCTCGACGTCGTCGTAGAAATGGCGCGCGCCATGAGTGTGGGCAACGGTCTCGACAAGCGCTGTGTCCGCCTGCAGGACGTCCCGAAGCAGGTCCTTCGCATATCCAGTGGTACCTACGCCAAGGATCGACAACTGCGCGCCCTCGCCCTCGATTTCGCCTCGGAGTTTTCCGAACAACTCTCCTGTATCGACGATCGGGTTACCCTCCGACACCTTGTACGCCTTGGCCAGAAGCCTGCCTTCGCGATCGAGAAGTACCACCTTGGTCGTCGTTGAGCCGCCATCCACGCCAGCGAACGCATCGACTACATTCCCGGGAGGGAAATGACGGCGAACAGGATCGCCCCTCCCGTATATGCGCTCGAACCACTCGCGCTCTTGTGGCGAGGCGAAGAAGGCAGGGCCGCCAGAGCTCGCTCCCACTCCGGTGCGCCGGTGGGTCAGCGAATCCTCGAGCCCCCTCAGATTCAGTCGCTGCGGCACGTCGGCCATCTCTCGTCGGGCGTACTCGACCGCACCGATCGCGGCGAAATAGAGCGAATTCTCGGGAACGCGGACCAGAGTTCTCGGATCCGTATCGGCTGCTATGGGATACGAACTCTCTCGCCACAACCTCACCACATGATGCTGCCAGCATTCGAACATGCCGCGAATGAATGTGTTCGGACCGCCGAGCAGTAACACTTCGGGTCGCAGAGCATGCCCGCGCAGCAGGACCGTGATGTTCTGCAGCACTATCGCCTCGAACAGAGACGCCATCAGCTCCTCTCGCGGGATACCGAGCTTCTGCAGTCCAGTGATATCGGTCTCGGCGAAAACGCCACACTTCCCCGCCACCGGGTGCGTCCTGAGCCCCTCGTATCTCTGCTTGGCTAACTCCTGAGCCGGAATGCCGAGCTTGGTCGTAATCTTGTCGATCACCGCCCCGGTTCCGCCGGCGCATTTGTCGTTCATGGTCGGGATCTTGCGCTTCAGGCCCCGCTTTGGCCCTTCCTTGAAGATGATAATCTTCGCGTCCTGCCCTCCGAGCTCGATGACCGAACCAGTCTGTGGATGGAGTTTCTCCACAGCCAACGCCACGGCATTCACTTCCTGGACGAAGCGCGCACCGAGGAGCTCCGCCACTGCAGCCCCGCCGCTTCCGGTGACGCAAACCTGCATAGATGATTCGAGCGCTCCTATGTCCCGAGTCATGCGGTCGAAGAATTCCAGCACCGTCTCCGTTTGCCGGGTCCCGTGACGAACGTAGCGCTTCCCGACGAGCGTCTCGTCATCGATGGAGGACACAACCGCCTTGACGGTTGTCGAACCGATATCGAGGCCTACGATGTAGGGTGGCCGCTCAGCCGCCATCGTCCATCAACGTCCCCACGTGCCGCGCGAAGTTCGCTGCCGTGCCAGCAACGCCAGGGCTTCGTGGCACATCGTAGGTGGCGGCCCGTAGCTCGGGGTGGGCGTCCACAAACGCCCGGATCTCATCGAGGGAGTAGCCCGTCGCCGCCAATTGTTCACCAAACTCCCTCCGCGCTCGCTCCTTCGCCTCGCCCAGAACCATCTGCACCCGGCTGTAGGCGTTGACTCTCCCCTCACCCGCGGTCTCCACCGGTAGGAACAACATCTCGGGGTACTTTTCGGTGACCGCCGCGTGCACTCCGTCGCTCTGGGTGCTGGGCAGACATCCGAAGGGCTTGAGCGACAGAACCATGTGGCACAACTTCTGCTCGGTGTAGTAGATGCTCTTGCCCACCTCCAGATGACCCTCGCCGCCCTGCGCCAGGATGTGGTAGTGGGGATGGGCCAACTCGCAGAAGATGTGCTGCCTGACAAGGGCATTAGCGCCAGCCCCGAGGCTTTCCCGGAGACTCTCATAGTGGCGTACCAGTAGACTCTCCAGGATCTTCAGGGACCAGATTGCCTTCGAGGCGCCGAGGTATGATCTCAGCCTCGCGAGCCACGAAAGCCCCGGTTCCGTTCCATTTGTGCCTGCCCCGGTCAAACCCTGGACAAGCCTACTTGCCCACGCCAGATGTTCGGCACGGTACCCACCGAGCTCAACGTCTTTGGTCTCGTGCCACGATTCCTGGGCTATGTGGATGAGGTAGTGGAGCCACGCGGTTACCGGATCGACGCGGACTTCCGCACCCTCCTGCTCGAGAAACCTGAACATCTGGAAGTTGCCGTCCCCCTCTGTCGTCTGGGCCCAGAACTCCCCGACGATCTTGACCACTGGCTTCACTCGCAGGCGATCAAGCTCGATTTCACCAAGCCCCTTCCGGGTCGAAGCCAGCAGGCTTCGGTGCCTTTTCAGTATCAGCCCTCGGCCAACCTTCACCAGGCTCAGCACAGTGCCTCGGAGTGCCGGAGCACGGGACAGCAGCGCCTGGATTCCCGTTGATAGCGTGTACGGTCGAATCTCTCGCATGCCGTCCCGCATGGCGTCGAGAGCCTCCTCGAGAACCTTGTCCGTGGTTCCTTCCGCGACCTCATAGGGTCGTGCCGAGTATTCGAACTGGAAAAGCAGATCACCGATGATGATCCCGTTAATTATCGCGTAGATGAGGTCGATATCGCGATGGAGCTCAATCTTGTCGGTGTCGTGGTCCAGTTCGCTCGGGCTCTGATAGAAGGGAATGACACGGAAATCGGGATAGCCCGCGGCTCGCAGGGCCATTCTGTACTCAGACTCATACATCCCGAATCGACACGGCCCGCACGCGGCCGGCGTCAGAAAGAGGTAGTCTTCGGACAACTTCTCTCGGCTCAGGCCTTCTTTCGTTTCCATCTCCCTGAGGAAGGTCAGAAGGCTACCGAGAGTCCAGTACGTTGGGTTGCAGAGGCCGTAGTTGGCGTGTTCCTTGCCAAGGTTGTAGGCCTCCGGCGTCATTTCCGGCAGGGCCCGGGCCTTCAAACCCATTGACTGAAGCGCTCCTTCGAGCACCGTTTCGTGCTTGGACGTCAGCCCCCCGAACAGGACAGTAGTGGTCTGTCGCTCGTGCTTGTAGAAGGCGAGCTCAGCAGGCCGCCGGTAGTGAACGATGGGATCGATACCGGCAGCTCGTGCCGGCGGCTCCGGCTCGCGGCACAGCGGGATTCCATCTCGCATGTTCTGGCTGGGGTCTCCGGTACGCAAACCCATATGTCAGTCCATGTGCACCTCGGGTCCAGCGGCGGCGCCAGGCCATGCCCCAGCGCATGCACCGTCATCCTAGCGGACTGCCACAGACGGTCAACCCGACACCGGCATGTCTTCGGCCCAATCGTTGACGACCTCACGATACCGCGTTGGACGCCGGAGTTT
>JAUWTE010000182.1 GCA_030609765.1 Acidobacteriota bacterium | reverse complement strand
GTGGAGGAGATTCTGAGGAGCTAGCCGGTTCTGGTTCGAAGAGTGTTGATGGGGGTCGGGCACCGCAGTGCTCGGCCCCTTTCGAGTGAGGGCTGGCGAATAGAGAACTCAATTAGCTCGCCTTCGACCAGGCCTGCAGCTTGTCCCTGGCCTCGCGTGCCGGTGCACACGCGGAATCCGCATCGGCCCACACCTCGAGTGCCCGCCTGAGGTGCTTGATGGCTTGATCCCGATCACCCTGCGCGTCCTTGGACAATGCCAATTGAAGGAGGACTCGGGGATGGTAGGGGAGTCTGCTCAGTGCCAGCTCAAGAGCCTCTCGTGACTCGGCAAGCCTTCCCATCTTGCGGTAGCAACGCCCCAGGTCGAGCGGGCCCCGGGTACCGGTCGGAGAGAGTTCCACACGCTGGCGAAAAAAGTCGGAGGCCGCCTCCAGGTCAGATTGCCGCTCGCGGACTCGACCCATGGCTTCTAGCCATTTGAATCGCAGAAGCTCGAGCCCCATGGTCTCAATGGTGGACCCGAGGTCATTCGCGGCGCTTTCCGCGGCATCCAGCTCCCCGAGTTCCAGGTAGACCTCTGGAGGTGCAAGCACGACAAGAGGCCGAAAGGACACGGGAACCCCGGATTCCAGATCGTTGAGGATTGCCAAGGATTCCTCGCGAAGGCCCATCGCGGCCAACTGACGGGCGAGCTCCGCGCGGGTCAGGATGACCCACAGCGGCGAAGCGCTTTCCCCGCTTTCTTGCAGCGCATCTCGGGTTACCTGGTTGCCTCGGCCAGTCTGCCCAGTCAAATCATAGTACTCGGCCAACTCCATGCTGATCTGCAGTCGCTCATCCGGGCTCAGGGGGTCTGCGAGGATCGACTCAACGACCCGGGGCCACTCCGTCAGGTCGCCGAGATTGAACTCGCACTTGGCCAAAGCGATTCGGACCTCGGTGTCCGTTGGAGAGAGCAGCAGGGCGCGTTCGAGGTGGCGCTTGGCGTCCTCATGCTTCCCGAGAGTTTGCAGGAGGTCTCCCAAAGCAGCCAGCGCTCTGGGATCATCGGGATGATCGCGGACATAGGTTTCGAAGTAGCCGCGCGCGGGTTCGAATTCCCCCGCGCGCTGGAGTTCTTCGCCCGCCTGAAGCAAGTACCGCGGATTGTCAGGTTCCAGCTCGAGCAGCCTCTTCAGCGTACTCACGACCTCGTCTGTCTCCCCCCGGGCTTTGTAGACCATGAGGAGCAACTCGTGAGGCATGATGTCGTCGGGGTAGAGTTCCCCCCACATCACGAGCACGGCCAGCATCTTGTCACCGTCACCCTGGCTCTGGAAGTACATTGCCTTGGCGGCAAACTGCGCCCGCTCAGGCATGCGGTAGAGGTGGGTCATGACAGCGCTTAGCACCTCAGCCTGGCGTGCGGGATCCGGCTGACCCAGGTTGAGATACGTGAAGTAGAGGCCCCAGTACGCCATGGCGAATGCCGGGTCTTCGCTGACCGCGTTTTCGAGGTGGTCTCGAGTCGCCTCCAGGTTCCTGTCGACATCGCGAGATACCATGGCTCGGCCGTAGTGCTCCAGCGCCGTCTGGGAGTTCGTCGCGAGGTCAGCGAGTGGAAGATCGGGCCACGCTCTCACGTGTTCTTCCGGAACATCCAGCTCTCGCCGGAGGCGCAGGCTGGTCTCGTCCACTAGGGGGAATAGGCTGGTTCCTGCGAGGTGAAAGGCAGTTTTCAGCTGACCGCTCCTGACCGCATAGAGTTCGACCTTGAGCCAGACACTGTCGACCTCCGCACGGATCTCCCCCGTGACGAGATGTGTGCAATTCGAGGACTTGGCTACCTGTCTTTTCAAGAGGAGCGGGGCATCCACCACTAGAGGGTGGCCCGCCTTCTTCGCCTGCTCGGTGAACTTCGAGGCTCCCAGCAAATCGCGCAGCTCGTCCACGTGAAGGTAGTAGTCTTGAATCAGATCCAAGCTGAGGAGGTCCGATGCCGCATACGAAAGCCAGATGTCGCCTGAGTCCTCGGGGGCGACAGCAAAGGGGAAGATAGCCAGGCGCTTGCGGTGGGCGCCGATTGGCATCTCGCGCTGGATCTGCTGACCTTCCTCGTTCTGGACACTGACCGTGACCGTCGCAGCACCGGAGAACGGGTTGATTGCGAAGAGCACGATGGCCGCCGCCGCGAGCACGGCAACGATGCCGAGTGCCAGCGCCAGCTTTCGGCGGGGATGCGTTGCGCTTCTGAAGAGACCGGGCGCGGTCCGCACCTGCGATGGCGTTCCCAGTGCTTCCTTCACGCCGCGGAGGGCAGTCTCCACTTCCGCGGTGTCACCGTAGCGATCTTCCGGTCGCTTCTGAAGGCAACGCCGCAGAACGTCCTCGAGGTCGGAAGGCAGGTCGGAGCGCGTGCGGTCGAGCGGCTCGGGGTCTTCGTGCAGCACGCCGTGAAGGACATCCACGACGCTTTCGCCCGAGAAGGGCGCCTTTCCGGTGGCCATGGCGTGCAGGATGCAGCCCAGACTGAACTGGTCGGACCGATGATCAGCCTGCTCGCCGCGGGCCTGCTCCGGAGCCATGAAGCCGGGTGTCCCGAGGATCATGCCCGGTTGTGTGTAGGCCGCAGCCACGGTCGGTGCGTCATCCGCGAACTCGCCGTCGGCTGGCGGCTGGCCGACACCCTCCCGCTGCCGGGCGAGCCCGAAGTCCAGGATCTTGACACGTCCGTCAGGCGTGATGATGACATTGCCCGGCTTGAGGTCCCGATGCACGATGCCCGCCTGATGAGCCGCTGCCAACCCATTGGCAAGCTGAGTCCCGATGGCGAGGATCTCTGCGGTCGGCAGAGCACCGCGTTCTGACAGGAGCGTCTGCAGGCTTTGCCCCTGGACGTACTCCATGGCGATGAAGTCACGGTCCTGATCGGTGCCGATCTCGTAGATCGTGATGATGTTGGGATGATTCAAGGCGGAGGCGGACCGGGCTTCGGTGAGGAAGCGCTGACGGTAGGCTGGATCTCGGCTGTACTGGCCGGATAGGACTTTGATAGCCACGTCGCGCCTGAGGCGTGCGTCGCGGCACAGGTATACGACCCCCATGGCGCCCCTGCCGAGGGTCTTGAGCACCTGGTAGTGAGAGATGGCTTCAGGCACGTTCGGCTCCAGTGACCGGCTTCTGCGACAGAACCAGGGCGCACTATACCAACGGATCGGGCTCGCTAGTAGGAACTTCGGACCCAATCCCCGCGCTCGCCGCCTGGGCGCAACCGGCCCTCGTCGCGTAGCCTGAGGCTTGGCGCAAAGCGCAGGACGGCCGCGCTCCAGCGCGACCGCCCTCTCCATGCACGAGTCGTATGTGATCCGTCTATGGCTTCGGCAAATCGCGGATCTCGTCCCAGGCCTTCTCCAAGTCGCCCTCCGGCAACGCATAGTCCGACAGTTTCTTGGCGAAGTAGTCATCGTAGGCACTCATGTCGAAGAATCCGTGACCGGAGAAGTTGAAGACGATGGTCTCCTCCTTGCCCTCGCGCTTGCAGCGTTCGGCCTCGGCAAACACCGCCTGGATGGCGTGCGATGTTTCCGGTGCGGGCACGATGCCTTCGGTCCGGGCGAAGGTCACCGCCGCCTCGAAGCACTCGAGCTGCTGGCAGGCCCGCGGTTCGACGAGACCCAGACGCACCAGGTGGCTGACGAGCTGCGCCATGCCGTGGTAGCGCAGCCCGCAGGCGTGGATCCCCGGAGGCACGAAGCTATGTCCCAGCGTGTGCATCGCAAGGAGCGGTGTCGTCTGCGCCATGTCACCGAAGTCGTAGTGGTAGTGACCGCGCGTGATGGTGGGGCAGGCCTCCGGCTCGACGGCGATCATGCGCAGCTGCTTGCCGCCGATCTTCTCGCGCACGTAGGGGAGGGCGAGGCCGGCGAAGTTGCTTCCGCCGCCGACACAGCCGATCACCACGTCCGGCTCGAGGCCGAACTCCTTGAACTGACGCTGCGTCTCGAGTCCGATCACGGTTTGATGCAGCAGCACGTGGTTGAGCACGCTCCCCAGGGAGTAGTTCGTGTCATCCCGATGAACGGCATCCTGCACGGCCTCACTGATCGCGATGCCGAGACTGCCCGGGCTGTCCGGGACGTCCTTCAGGACTTGCCGGCCCGCCGGGGTGTCGGGAGAGGGGCTGGGGACGATCTCGCCGCCCCAGGTCTGGATGAGACTGCGCCGATACGGCTTCTGCTCGTAGCTCACCCTGACCATGTAGACCTTGAGGTCGAGGCCGAAGAGGCAACAACCGAAGGCAAGCGCGCTGCCCCACTGTCCGGCACCGGTCTCGGTGGCGAGACGCTTGATGCCGCTGATCTTGTTGTAGTACGCCTGCGCGACGGCGGTGTTCGGCTTGTGGCTGCCTGGCGGGCTAACTCCTTCGTGCTTGTAGAAGATCTTCGCCGGGGTGCCGAGGTGCTTCTCGAGTCGCTCCGCGCGGATCAGCGGTGTGGGGCGCCACATCGCATAGACGTCGAGGATCTCCTCGGGGATCGCGATCTCCCGTTCCTGCGACATCTCCTGCTCGAGCAGGGGCATCGGGAAGATGGCCGCGAGCTGCTCCGGTCCGATCGGCTCACCGGTTGCCGGGTTGAGCGGCGGTTTGAGCGGTTCCGGCAGATCCGGGGCGATGTTGTACCAGGTCCGCGGAAGCTCCTGCTCCGAAAGCGTGATCCTCTTCATACGCAAGTCTCCTGTGGTACGGGAATGACCCACCGGGCACGCGGCGCAGCGGTCGCTATCGACGATCGCGCCGCACGGCTCTTGGGCCATTATCGGCTCAGGATCCGAGGAAGTTGACGCTGAGACGGGTTTAGGACACCAAACGCAAGCGATTCGTGTTTCGCCCACCTTGCCCTGGTGATGGCCGTGTTTCGGGGAGGCGTTGGCTTTGCATAGCACTCCCGGGCTCAGAGGGCTTCCTCCCCGCCCGGAGGTGTCGGTTGTCCCACAGCTCCCTTGTCAGCGGAGAAGTTGGATCTTGTGCGTCGCGGTGGCGCGCGGGGTAATCAGCCGGATGAAGTAGGTTCCTGAAGCCGCCCGGTGACCATCGTCGGTGATGCCGTTCCAAGTCACGGAGTAGTTGCCGGGGGACCGCTTGCCATCGGTCAGCGTGGTCAACATACGGCCGTCGAGATCGTACACCGCCAACCGAACGGATGCGGGCTTGTCCAGCGAGTAGGCAACTGTTGCACGGCGGCTGAACGGATTGGGGGAACAAGCCAGTCTACAAGTCGGCAAGGGCCGTGGGTCGGGCGCGCTGGCGGGAGAGGGAAACTGGGCAATCCAAACACCGGCCCAACCGTTGGGCTTGGTTCCCGCGCCAATGATCGTGGAACCATCCGACGAGATGTCAACCGCCCAGAAGAGCGTCCAACCCTGATGATCCGTACAGCCAGCTTCGGTCAAGACGTCCGCCACAGTGCGGAGTCCACCCTCCTCGGTCCAGATCAACGCGCCCTGACCATCGTATCCAATGACGGTGCCGTCGTTCGAGACCCCGTACACGCGGTTGTAGGGCCAACCGTAGATGCCTATCGGGCTCAACCCATCTTCATCGGAATAGCGATGGGCGGCGCCGTTGACCGCAAGTGCATAGAAGACGCCGTTGCCGCTGATGGCGTCGACCACACCGAGGGTCTCCTCACCGAGAAAGAAGTCTGGTCCAATCTCGTTGATCCAGCGGCACGGGCGCCAGCTGCCGAAATCGTTCTCATTCCAACCAACCACGATCTGGCCGTCATCGGACAGATCATTGCCGCGCGCCTGATGATTGTTGTCAGCCTTCGGCAGGCCAATCATGCCCTCGCCTTCGGTCCAGAGGAACGGTGTGGCCCTGAGCCACCCCTCATCGTTTCTGGCCCATCCCAGCCCAGTTGCCATCGTTCCGTCGCCGTTGAGCGCGCTGGCTGTGCCGTATTCGGTTCCGAGCGGCGGTTCGCCATCGATGCCGCCCAGATGCGTCCAGCCTTCGCCGAGACGCCAAATGGCGGGATCGGTGAAGTCCATGGAATCCTTGATCGTGGCAATGAAGGTCGAGCCGTCGCCGGAGACGTTGATCGAGGCCGTGCTGGATGTCTGCGTGTTGTCCGCGAGCAGCATGAGTCCGGTCTCGGGGTTCCAGCGATAGACATGGAATCCCCAGAAGATGCCGGCCTCCGAGCCGTCTTCCGACAGCGCCATGTTGCAGTACAGGCCGGACGTGTGTAGCTCCTCGACGGGCACCTCCGTGAAGGTGACCTCGGCAGCCGCACCGCCGATCAGACTGGCTGCCAAGAACAAAGCGATGACAAGAACCGGGGTAGCTGACCGCATGTCTCAACTCCTTTGATTCGGAAGCTTCGCGTCCGCCGCGGATTGGGCCTATTGGGTCGAGCCACGTCGGGACGAGTACCCCTGCGATTCTAGACCATCTGGCGTGGCCTAACTGGGTCACCTCGGGCACGGGTTGTGGGCGCGGATACGGATTCCCGCGGGGCGACTGTCGAGAGGATGGCAGATATCTCAGAGCGATGCAACACTTCTCTCAGAGAATCGAATCGTCGAGGCGCTTTCCCCCAATCCTGAGCGTTGTGGAGCATAGATTCGGCATGGACCCGAAGC
>JAUWTE010000282.1 GCA_030609765.1 Acidobacteriota bacterium | reverse complement strand
GGGGGGGCGCCGCTGGCGATCGAGGCCTCATCGGGCGCGGGCGGGGCGAGGCCTGCCGTCGAGAAGGCTCGCAACATGGTCTCGCGAACGGCAGATTGCTCGGGGCTCAGGCGGACCTCATGCTCGGCCAGGCTCAAGTGGTCCCCTGCGATCTTCGCCTTGCCGTCGCGCTGAAGCGCATCGAACAAGGCATCGATGATGTCGTCGCGTGTACTCGTCGCCAGCTCGGATCGCGCCTCCCGCATGGGCATGCCCCGGCGCAAGGGGTTGCGCTCATGGTAGCCCGCCAGGGCATCGAGAAGTCGGTCTCCAAGGGCGCGGAAATAATCTGGGGCAATCAGCAGGAGAGGTTTGCTGCGGGCCTCGACGGCCGATCCGGCAGCGATCGCGTCTGTCGCCAAATGCTCGACACTCGACGAGGGAAGGACGAGCTTCGCGAGCAACTCGTCCCCGCTCATGCCCCTCGGCCCGGCGGCGGCGACCCAAGCGACGAGCTGCTCGGCGGGGTCGGCGCTCTCCAGTATCTCGAGGCGAGTCACCGTCTCGTCGTCGGATCGTCGATGCTTGCGGGGTAGGGGATCGATGACCACGCCCCCGCCGATCGTGATCATCGGCGAGTATTGGCGCACGATGAAGCGGTCGCCGGGGGCCACGGCGTAGCATCTCTCGAGGCGGAGCTGAACCATCGCCGAGCAACCCGGAGAAATCTCGTCTCCCTCGAGAATGACCACCCTTGCGAGGACCTCGGCGGCCCCGTGGTGGAAGCGCAGGCGCTGGTGTTGGACCACGGGCCCGAACTCGTCCAGGAGCTGCAGGCGAGCGTCGATCAGATGGCTCGTTTGCAGCGTTCCGGGCGACACGAGCAGATCGCCCCGCGCGACACTGCTGACGTCGATTCCCTGCAGGTTCACCGCCGTGCGCTGGCCCGCCCGCGCCGCCTCGACACCGCTGGCATGAACCTGGAGCCCGCGAACCGTACTGCGCGTGCCCGAGGGCAGAATCTCGATGTCGTCACCCACGCGAGCCGTTCCGCTCAAGAGAGTTCCGGTGACGACGGTACCGAACCCGCGCACCGTGAACACCCGGTCGACGGGCAGTCGCAGCAGACCCTCGGCGGGCCGTCCGGGTGCCCTCGCAAGCAGTGCCGATAGCTCGCTCTTCAACTCCTCGAGGCCCAGCCCGGTCTCGACGCTGGTTCGGATGATGGCTGCGTCGCTCAAGGGAGAGTCCGCCAGCAGCTCCCTGACCTCGAGCTCGACAAGATCGGCGATTTCTTCGTCGGCGAGGTCACACTTGGTGATAGCGACCATGCCGTCGCGGATTCCCAGTAGCTTGCAGATCGCGAAGTGTTCCCGTGTTTGGGGCATGATCGATTCATCCGCCGCGACCACCAGAAGGACGGCATCGATGCCACCGATGCCGGCCAGCATGTTTTTGACGAAGCGCTCGTGACCGGGCACGTCGACGAAGCCGACATGAAGATCATCCCCCACGCTCATGTGGGCGAAGCCGAGATCGATCGTGATGCCGCGATCTTTCTCTTCCTGGAGGCGATCAGGGTCGGTCCCGGTGAGCTCTCGCACCAAAGCGCTCTTGCCGTGATCAATATGACCGGCAGTGCCGACGAGGCAGTATTGGGGCTCATCGAGGTGATCCTCGAGGAGCTCTGAAGGTGGTCTCCGTGGGTCGGCCATAGCTCCAGAGTGTAGCCACGCGGGCCCTCTCCAACAAGCATCGATGTGGCGCTAACTCGTTGGCTTGCAAGGCCTTTCGTCCGCTGTTACATTCCGCTTCATGAACAAACCAGTGATCGTATCGGCCGTCAGATTGCCGAGCGGCCGCCTGCTCGGCACCCTTTCACCATTCACCGCGCCCTACCTGGGGAGCTTCGCCATCAAGGCCGCTGTCGAGCGTGCAAACGTCGCCCCGGAGGAGATCGACGAGGTCATCATGGGCCACGTCGTGCAAGCAGGTTGTGGCCAGAATCCCGCTCGCCAGGCTGCTCTGAAGTCGGGCCTGCCTCCGACGGTTGCTGCGATGACGATCAACAAGGTCTGCGGCTCCAGCCTCAAGGCCGTCGTGCTGGCGGCTCAGGCCATCATGCTGGATGATGCCCACTTCATCGTCGCCGGTGGTCAGGAGAGCATGACCAACGGTCCCTACCTGCTGCCCCGAGGGCGTCAGGGCTACCGGCTCGGCAACGGCGAGTTGCTCGATGCCACCGTACACGATGGCCTGTGGTGCGCCTTCAGCGACTACCACATGGGCAACACGGGCGAGGTCGTGGCCGACCGCTACGAGGTCAGCAGGGAGGAACAGGACCTCTGGGCGGTTCGCAGCCATGAGAGGGCTGCCGCAGCCCGCGACACCGGCGAGTTCGACGCAGAAATCGTTCCCGTCGAGGTGCCGCAGAGAAAGCGCGACCCGATCGTTTTCGACAAGGACGAGACCATTCGTGACGATACCAGCGTCGAGAGTCTGGCCAGGCTGCGGCCGGTGTTTCAGGCAGACGGCACGGTGACCGCCGGGAATGCGCCCGGTGTCAACGATGGTGCCGCCGCCGTGCTGGTTACCAGCGAAGCCGAGGCCGAGGCGAGAGGCTTGCCCGTCATGGGGCGCATCGTTGCCTATGCCACCAGTGGTATCGAGCCCGAGCTCGTCATGATGGCGCCTGTGGACGCGGTCAACATGGTGCTCGACAAGACCGGGTGGGACCGCAACGAGGTCGATTTGTACGAGCTCAATGAAGCGTTCGCCGTGCAGGCCGTGGCGGTTGTGCGCGAGCTCGAAATCGATCCCGAGAAAGTCAACGTTCGAGGTGGCGCAGTGGCCCTGGGTCATCCCATCGGTGCCTCTGGCTGCCGCATCCTGACAACCCTCCTGTACGCCCTCGCCGACCGCGGGGGGAAGCGCGGCATCGCAGGGATGTGTCTCGGGGGCGGCAATGCCGTGGCCATGGCAGTCGAGCGCTCCTGAGTCTCGGCTGCACGGGCGCCTTCACCGGCGGGCTGCTGGCGCAGCCTGCTGTCAGAGTGAGGACCATGAAGATCAAGAGAATCGGTGTAGTTGGCGCCGGCACCATGGGAGCCGGCATCGTGCAGGTGAGCGTTGGAGCGGGTTTCGAAGTTGTCGTTCGCGAGCCGACGCAGGATCTCGTAGACGCCGGCCTCGGTAGGGTGGAGAAGGGCATTGCCCGCTGGCTGAAGAAAGAGGTTATCGACGAGTCGCAAGCTGAACAGATTCGTGGGCGGGTTACCGGTACCACGCAGCTCGAGGACCTGTTCGGTGTCGACCTGGTGGTCGAGGCGATCATCTAGAACGAGGCGGCCAAGCGAGAGGTTTTCGTGACTCTCGATGAGGGCTGCCCGGAAGACACAATCTTGAGCTCCAACACCTCGTCGATCTCCATCACGCGATTGTCAGCTTCGACCGGACGCCCCGACAGAGTCATCGGCATGCATTTCTTCAATCCCGTGGCGCTGATGCCCCTCGTCGAGGTGGTGCTGGGTGAGAGCACCAGCGAGGCGACGACCGAATCGGTCGTCGCGCTCGCCGGGAAGCTCGACAAGACGCCCGTCACCGTCGCGGACGTTCCGGGGTTCGTGTCCAACCGCGTGCTGATGCCGATGATCAACGAGGCGGTCTACTGCCTCTACGAGGGCGTCGCGAGCGCCGAAAACATCGACCAGGTGATGAAGCTCGGCATGAACCATCCCATGGGCCCTCTGGCGCTCGCGGATCTCATCGGGCTCGACGTCTGTTTGGCCATCATGGAAGTCCTGTACCATGGCTACAGCGACTCCAAGTACCGACCCTGCCCGCTCCTGCGGCGAATGGTGGACGCTGGGCACCTGGGCAGGAAGGTCGGTCGGGGCTTCTATACCTACTAAGATCAGCCACGAGGGCTGATCAGGCTGAGCTCGGCCGTGGTGGGCTGATTCGGTCTCGAGGCCCCGGGAGCGTGTCCGCACGGGGTGGAGGACCGCACATGGCTAAGTCGGGTGGCCGGCAGAGGGCGACGAAGATGGCAGCAGCGGGGCTGTTGTTCCTGCTGCTCGCGCCGGCCGCTCCGACCTCGGGCGCCCCGGTCGCAACCCAATGGGTGACCGCTGCCAGGCTGCTATCTCTGGCGCAGGACCAGGCAGAGTTGCAGGAGCGTCTGGAGAGAGTGCGCGCTCAGGTCGAGGCGCTGCAGACTACTCTGGCTGATCTGCAGGACCGGCGCTCCTCCATGGCAGACGAGTTCGAGCGGGTGGATATCCAGCTCGCGCTGAGCCGCCGGCAGCTAGAGCTCCACCGCCTGCGCCGGGAGGTGTTGCTGCAGGAGTTGGCCACGCATCGCGCCGAGGTCGTGCAGATGGACGCGGAGCTCAGCCGCGCCAAAGAGACGCTCGCCGCGCGGATCCTGGCTCTCTACCGCATAGGCCCACTGTCGTACTCGCGTTTCCTGCTGGCCGCTTCCTCGGCGCAGGAAATCATGACCAACTACCAGTTCATCACCCGCCTCGCCTCCAGCGACCGTTCTCTCGTGGCCACGGTGCGCCTCCATCTTGCCGAGCAACAGCGCGCTGTGGTGGCGATGGAAGAAACCGAGGACCGTCTCACCGGGCTGCAGCAGCAGGAAGCGCAAACGGTGGCCGGCCTGGAGGCACAGCAGAATGAGCGCCGGCAGATCATTCGCCGGCTCGACGTCGAAGCGGATGCCGGCCGGCAGGCCTTGACGCGCCAGGAGGACAGTGCCGCCCTGCTCGAGACCATGATGACGCAGCTTGTCGCGGCGAACGTGCCAGCGCCGGGCGCCGCCAGTGAGCCGGTCGAGGTCGTAGAGGGGGCGGGCCCGGGCGTTGCGAGCCCTGCGGCGCCAGCCGCAGGCGGGGCAGCCCCGGCTACTTTTGAGGCGGCTCGTGGAGGTCTGCCTTGGCCGGGAGACGGACCGATTACGCTCTCATTTGGACGGCAGCGACACCCGGTCTATGACACCTACACG
>JAUWTE010000104.1 GCA_030609765.1 Acidobacteriota bacterium | reverse complement strand
GGTACGCTCACATCCCGGCCTGCCTTGGCTCCTCGGGCTCCAGCCCCGCGGGAAGCCGCGCCCGGAAAATCCTGCCCTGCACCCCGCGGGGCCCCGTGGCCACCTCCACCGAAACCTGCACCCGAGCCGGAGAACACGCCACCGAACAAATCACTGAGATCCGCGAAGTGAACCCGCCCACCGCCGCCCCTCGTGCCGGAGGCCTGAGCGAAGTGGCTGAAGAAATCGCTCAGATCGAACTCTTGCGCGAAGCGCTCGGGGCCGCGATCGTAGGCCTCGCGTCGTTCCTTGTCGCTGAGCACGTGGTAGGCCTCGGAGATCGCCTTGAAGCGCTCCTCGGCCGCAGAGTCGCCTGGATTCACGTCCGGGTGGCACTGCCGCGCGAGCTTGCGGTAGGCGCGCTTCAGGTCCTCTCGCGAAACGTCCTTCGCGACCCCGAGGACCTCGTAGTAGTCCTTACGCTCCGGCATTGTCGTCAGTCTCTACCTCTTCGGTCGTTGCCATCTTGCGAAACACCAGGAGCGATTCGCTCGGGTCGACATCGACCCCAATCGTGTCGTTCTCGCTGAATTCGCCCGACAGGACTGCCGTAGCCAGGGGATTCTCCAGCATCTTTTGGAATACACGCTTCAGCGGCCGCGCACCGTATACCGGGTCGTATCCCTGCTCGGCCAGGAACCGGCGCGCCGCATCTGTGAGCTCGAGGGCCAGGCCACGAATCGCCAGACGATCGTTGAGGCCGCGAAGCTGAATTTTGACGATGGCGGCAAGCTGCTCGGGGCTCAGCGAAGAGAACAGGATCGTATCATCGACGCGATTGAGAAACTCCGGGCGGAATACTTGTCGCATCTGCTCGAACACCCTGTCCCGGGCGGCATCGAATCCGATCTCCTCGATGCGCTGTAGGTCATCGCTGCCGATGTTAGACGTCATGATGATGACAGTGTTTGAAAAATCGACCGTCCGCCCCTTCCCGTCGGTTAATCGCCCATCGTCGAGAATCTGCAGAAGAATGTTGAACACGTCGCGATGCGCCTTCTCGATCTCGTCGAGGAGGATAACCGCATACGGCCGCCGCCGTACGGCTTCGGTCAGAAACCCGCCCTCCTCGTGGCCCACATATCCGGGCGGGGCGCCAATCATACGCGCGACCGCGTGCCTCTCCATGTACTCCGTCATGTCGAGTCGAATGAGCGCGTCGTCGCTGTCGAACAGGAATTCGGCCAGGGCCTTGACGAGCTCCGTTTTACCCACTCCTGTCGGCCCGAGGAACAGAAACGAGCCATATGGACGGCCAGGCTCCTGCAAACCGGCGCGAGCGCGACGGATTGCGTTCGATACCGTTTCGATCGCCTCATCTTGGCCGATCACACGCTCGTGCAGGCGTTCCTCCATGTGCAGAAGCTTCTCGACCTCGCCCTCGAGCAGGCGGCTCACCGGGATCTGTGTCCAGCGGCTCACCACCTCGGCGATGTCGTCGGCGTCGACCTCTTCCTTGAGCATCGCGCTGCCGTCACTCTGAATTTCCTTCAATCGCGCACGCGCGATCTCCAGCGCCTGCTGCTTATCTACGATTACCCCATAGCGGAGCTCGGCGGCACGCTGCAGGTCACCGTCGCGCTCGGCCAACTCGGAGGCTGTGCGAGCCTCTTCCACCTCCCGTTTGAGGCCCTGAATGGAATGCACCTGGTCTTTTTCAGCATCCCAGCGGGTTTTCAGGCCGTTGTAGATTTCGCTCAGTCCAGCCAGTTCCTCCTCGAGCGCGGCGAGCCGCTCCTTCGAGGCTTCGTCGCGCTCCTTGCGCAGCGCCTGGCGCTCGATTTCGAGCTGCGTCTTCCTGCGCTCCAGCTCATCGAGCTCGGCCGGAAGGCTATCGATCTCCATGCGCAAGCGCGCCGCGGCCTCATCGACCAGATCGATGGCCTTGTCGGGGAGAAAGCGATCGCTGATATAGCGGGCCGACAGAGTTGCCGCCGCCACCAGGGCCGCATCACGAATGCGAACTCCGTGATGCACCTCGTAGCGCTCATTGAGTCCTCTGAGGATCGATATGGTCTCCTCGATACTGGGCTCGCCGACCACGACGGGCTGGAAGCGACGCTCGAGGGCGGCATCCTTCTCGATGTACTTGCGATATTCGGCAAGCGTCGTCGCGCCGACGGCGTGCAACTCTCCACGCGCAAGGGCGGGCTTCAGCATGTTGGAGGCATCAACAGAGCCCTCTGCGGCGCCCGCGCCCACGACGGTGTGGAGCTCGTCGATGAAGAGAATCACGTCGCCGGACTCCTGCACCTCCTTGAGGAAAGCTTTCAGCCGATCCTCGAACTCGCCGCGGTACTTGGCCCCGGCGATCATCGCACCAATGTCCATGCTCACTACGCGACGGTTCTTCAGCGACTCAGGCACGTCGCCGTTAACGACTCGTTGTGCCAGTCCCCCCGCGATGGCGGTCTTGCCGACCCCGGGCTCGCCAATGAGCACTGGATTGTTCTTGGTACGACGCGAAAGAACCTGAATGACGCGGCGGATCTCTTCGTCACGGCCAACCACAGGGTCGAGCTTGCCCCGCCGTGCCATTTCGGTGAGATCGGTACCGTATTGACCGAGGGCGTCGTACTTGTCCTCGGGGTTGGGGTCGGTGACGCGCATCGAGCCACGAATCTGCTTCAACGCGAGAAAGAGATCGTCACGATTGATGCCGGCCTGCTGCAGGATTTCGGCCGCCTCGCCCCCTGCATCGAGGATGCCGAGCAGGATGTGCTCGGTCGAAACGTACTTGTCCTGTAGCTTGTCGGCCTCGCTCTGGGCCGTGTCCATGGCGCGCTTCGCCTCGGGGTCGAGATAGAGGTCGGCCGCCGCATCTCCGGTTACCTGTGCCAGCTTGCCCAGGGCCGCATGCGCCGCCTCCGCGATCTCCACGACATTCGCCCCCATGCGTTCGACGATGCCGGTAACGACCCCCTCGCGCTGCTCCAGCAGAGAAAGTAGGAGGTGCAATCCATTGAGGCCCTGGTGCTGCTGGCCCTGCGCGATTTGCTGGGCCCGTTGCACGGCCTCCTGCGCTTTTACTGTGAAACGGTCGAAACGGATCATTGTCTGGTTTCCTCTTCAATCCCGTTCATCGATCGCAGCACCGCCACTACATTGCCGAGAACCTCGTAGCCGTCTCGCATCTCCGTGTGAGTGTCCACCCGGCGAACGCGCCCGCCCCCAGTGAGCACCTCGACGAGGGTCGTGCCGTTGCTCAAGTGCGCAACAGCAAGGCTACCCGGCCTCGACGCTGTGTTCTGCGCGAGGATCAGGTAGTCGCCGTCGAGAATGCCGTGCTTGTCGAGGTTTTCGATCTCGACTCGTACTGCCATGGCCGCCCCCGGAGTGACACGCCTGTCCAGCAGCAGATGCTGGCCGGTCGGACGTGCCAGAGAGAGCCGCTTGCGGGCGGGAATCGAGCCCAAGACGGGAACACGAAGCGCCGGCGATGCACCCGCCTCCACGGGAAGCCTGCGGTGTCGAGTCCGCATCAACTCGATGCCGCGGGACATTCCCGGCCGCCGCCGGATGAATCCCTTGCGCTCGAGGGCGTTCAGGTGGTCGGCCACACCGGATGCCGATGACAGCCCGAAGGCGTCGGCGATTTCAGTGAGAGTGGGCGGAATACAGTGCCTCTGCACGCGGTCGACGATGAATTCGTAGATTGAGTTTTGTTTTTCGGTCAGTTCTCTATTCATGGCAAACCTTCCCGGAATAGTACCGAAAATGTTTACGGATATCAAGCAATATGAGTGCATGCTATGAAGATATCTATGTCATTCACACTCATATTCAAGAAGCAAGGTCCGGATCTCCGCCAACAACCCCAATAGGTCGCAGAGGACTTCAGGCAAAACGATGGGCCCGGGCTAGAGTCGCCGTGGGGGTATCCGGCCGGCCCTATGCGCCGCTGTCCTGATAGAACGGGCACAGGTCCGGCACAGCGCACTTCTCACATAGGGGGCGCCGAGACTTACACGTGTAGCGGCCGTGCCAGATGAAGATCCTCGAGATGGTGGACCAGCGCTCCTCGGGATAGAGAGCCGCCAGATCACGCTCGATGATATCCGGATTCTTGCTGAAGGTCAGTCCGAGACGTTGGCTGACCCGCCGGCAATGGGTATCGACAGCGATGGCGGGCTGCCCAAAGGCGACGGCCATCACGACGCTTGCCGTCTTGCGCCCGACACCCGGAAGGGTCGTCAGCAGATCGAGATCAGCCGGCACCTCCCCACCGTGCTCCTCCACGAGGCGTGCGCAGCATGCCTGAACACTCTTCGTCTTCTGACGGAAGAAGCCGGTGGAGCGTATTGCCTCCTGAAAGATCTCAGGGTCTTCCTCGGCAAAGGAGCGAGCATCAGGGTAATCGCGAAACAGCGTGTGGGTCACTGCGTTGACCCGTTTGTCGGTACATTGCGCCGACAGGATGGTTGCCACCAGCAATTCGAGCGGCGTCGTGTAGTCGAGCTCAACTCGAGCATCCGGGTACGCGGCCTCGAGGCGGTCGAGTATCAAAGCGGCGGTTTCAGGCATTGCTCTCTTCCCGCGATTCTCCCAGGGCACCGAAACGCGTCACCGAGACGTCGCCGACCAGACGGCAGAAGCCGCAGGTCTCCAACGGCGAAGGCATGCCACAGCTCAGGCAATGTTGCAGCACGACATCCTCTTCCTGCTTGCGAAAAAGGTCCCGCTCGCGAAGGAAACCGTCGTAGAAGCGCCGCTTGGTGCCCGGGGCCTGGGATTCGAGGCGGTTGATGAGCTCCTTGTAGGTGATCGTGGTGGCGCCGACAGCGTTGGGGCACTCCTCGCGCATGTAGGGAATACCCGCGAGCAAACTGAACATCGCCGTTTCACGTTCGGTGAAGTAGCAGAAAGGCTTGATCTTCTTGATAAGTCGTTCCCCGCGCAGCGGCGACACCGGGCCCTGCCGCGACAAGTAGTGTGTGTCCCAGGTCAGGACGTTGCCGAACAGCGCTCCCACTTCATCATCGAGGTTGTGGCCGGTGGCAACGCAGTCGTACCCGGCCTCGAATGCCGCACGGTTCATGAAGTAGCGTTTCACCAGGCCACAGGCGGAGCAGACGGGCCGCTGCCCCCGACGCAGTTCCGGCACTGACCGCCCGATCTGCTCACGCAGGTCGATGACCCATAGGTCTCGTCCCAGAAGTTGCGCTTGTTCGCGGGCGAATTCAGTCGAGGTGGAAGAGTACGCCTCACCCTCGAGGCCCAGCCCCTCCTGATCGCCGATCCCGAGATCGATGATCATCGCATCGGCCTCGTAGCCAAGGTCGACCAGCACGCGCCAGAGTGCGCTGCTGTCTTTGCCGCCCGAGATTGCCACCAGGATGCGCTCGTCGGGCTCCAGCATCGCGAACTTCTTGATCGTTTTCTTCGCATAGCTGGGAAACCAGTCCAGATAGCAGGGCTGGCACAAGGCCATGCGGTGCTGGGGAAGCTCGGCGACCGCCTTTTGGCGACAAATCTTGCACTTCATTCGGGATTCTCCAGACCTTCACCACAACCTGATACTACCCGCCCGAGATGGCCCGTATGATCTCGACGTCATCGTCCACCTGGACGCGCACGTCCCTGGTGGCGAGCTGCCCGTTGACGGCAACGATGACTCCCGCGGGAACGACATCGAGTCTCTCGAGGATCGTGGCTACCGTCAGGGAGCGGTTGAAGGTGTGGGTCTCGCGTCCGTAGCGGATTTTCATTGCGGTTCCGGGCTCTCATCCGGCTGCTGCGCGAAGACTTTGACCGCCGTCGTGAGGATCTGCGTATGCCCGACCATGCGATGTGCCGGACGAGTCCTGCCGGGACGAGCGAGAATCTCACGCACCAGGACCTCGGTGGTCTGTACCATGGCAAATCCACCACCGGCAAGACATGCGGCGACCCGTTCCGCCTGGTTGAACGTAGGCGTCGCGGCGGCGAATCGACCGCTACCGACGAGGGCCGCATGGGCTGCCCCCATCTCCTGCCAAGGCTCCGGAATATCGCACGTCACCGCGTCGACTTCCGGTTCTAGATCCTCTCCATCGATGCGCAGGCGGAATTCGACCTCGTCCTCCCCTACCCCGGCTCTAGCACAGTTTCGGGCGGCTAACTCGAGGAAATCCTCGCGCCTGTCGTAGGAGTAAATCCGACCTCCCGGCCGCACGGCATGAGCCAGGGCCATGGTCATCGCGCCTGAGCCTGAGCCAAGCTCCACGACGCGGTCGCCGGCACCCAGGCCCAATCGTGCCAACAGGTACGCGACGTCCTTCGGGTACATGATATTGGTGCGTCGATCGACCTTCATCATGCGCTCGACCCAGATGGGGCGAAGTGCGAACACTGGGGCACCGGCACTGTTGACGATCTGCGTGCCGTACGGCTGGCCGATGAGTTTGTCGTGAGCAACCGCTCCCTTGTGCGTGGAAAAGGTCCGGCCTGGAGTCAGTTCGACCAGGAAGGTTTTTTGATCCTCGTGGACCAGAAGAACTTGGTCTCCTGCGCTCATCTGACGCAGTGCGCCCCTCTGCATGACTCGCCTCTCGGGAAGCTCCGGATGGCCGATTACATAAGCCGAAAAGTGCGAAAACTATAGCATGGGTCATGTCGAACACGGCCGCAATCGGGGCCAAGGGCCGCGTGTTCGATGTTGGCCGCTCAGCATGGTCCATCGGGTCCTACCGGTGTTATCTTCGGTGCGGTTGCTCGGCTTGCCGCGCGCTCACTCGAACTCACATGCTCCCGAGGTGAACCCCATGTCCGACGCCCTGCCAGCCTTCGCTGGCCTGGTGCTGCTGCTTCTGCTTTCCGGTTTCTTTTCCGGCTCCGAGACCGCGCTGATGGCGGTCAACAGATATCGGCTCAGCTACCTCGCGCGACGTGGCGACCGGCGCGCCGCGCGAGTGCGCGAGCTCGTGGCCATGCCCGATAGGCTGATCTCGACCATCCTCCTCGGAAACAACTTCGCCAACACCGCAGCGTCCGCCTTGGCAACGGCCTTCGCCATTTCCATAGCGGGCGAGCGGGGCATAGTCTACGCCACTCTGGTGATGACGGCCCTCTTGCTGATCTTCGCCGAGATCGCTCCGAAAACCCTCGCTGCTCGCCATCCAGAGAAGGTCTCCTTCATCGTTTCCCGACCCATCGGCCTGCTCGTCAAGCTCCTGTACCCTCTCGCAAGCGTCGCGGGAGCGGCGGCGAACCTCGTTTTGCTGAATTCGGGCAAAGGCAAGACGGGGGTGCCCGGGGTCTCGGAAGAAGACATCAAGGGCATCATCTCCTTGGGCGAGGAAGAGCGGGTCATCGCTCGAGAAAAGAGGCGCATGTTGCACGGCATCATGCGCCTCACCGAAACCACCATCGAAGACGTGATGATTCCTCGCACCCAAGTGGTTGCTATCGATGTCAATCTGAAACCGCGCGAGGTGCTGGATGTAATCCGCCGCTCGGGCAACACACGCATCCCGGTGTACGAGGGAACGCTCGACGATATCGTCGGAGTGCTCCACTCCAAAGATGTCTTCCGCTTCTGGGATCGACTCGACGATCTGGATCTTCGCTCGTTGCCCCGCCGTCCTCTTTTTGTCCCGGAAACGGCAACGCTGGAGGGGCTCCTGCAAGCGTTTCAGGATCAGAGGCAGCACATGGCGATCGTCATCGATGAGTATGGCGGCGTCGAGGGGATCGTTGCGCTCGAAGATCTGCTCGAGGAGATCGTCGGGGAGATCGAGGACGAGTACGACCTGCCCCGAACCCCGCAAGTGATGGAGCTGCGGGATGGCTCGCTGCTGGTGGGGGGCTCCTGTCCGTTGAGCTTTCTGCGACGTCACTATGGCATCGAGCTGAAGGCCGAGGAGAGCACGACGGTTGCGGGATTGATTCTCGAAGTGACCGGAAGGATTCCGCAGGCGAAGGAGCGCATTGAGCACGCCGGGCTGTCATTCATCATTCAGAAAGCACGCCCGAACCGTGTGGAGCAGGTTCGCATCGAAGGGACCGAGCGGCTCGACGCAGTGAGCGATGATCCCGACGATTGAATTCCGCTCGCGATCAGCGAATGTACGAGGCGCCGCCGATGCGTCGTGCGATGGCCTCGCTGGCATCCCTGTAGATGCGTTCGAAGTCGAGGCGCCAGCCACCATTCTCGGGCTTCAGGTCGCGCTGCTCGAGAATCACCGACGGCTCGCCTTCAGCGAGGTGGGGCAGGAGCGCCTCCGCGGTCTCTTTCTGATGCACCCACACGCTAGAGGTCTGCCGCAGCTCCTCTCCAGAAGCGACTCGATGGACGTCATCGATGATGGGTTCGAGCAATGACCGGCCCACCGTCTCCCAATCGATATCCTCCGGCCCGCCTCCCTCCTCCACGATCGCGCAAGATGCTCGCAGAAGACGTTGGAAAAAGGAATTGAACCCCGCCTCGTCGTCGGCGAGGGCCATCCACAGAGGATGAGCCCTCAAGAGCTCCGGCCGGGTCGAATACTGCAGAGGGCGATGCGGTCTCTCGGATGGCTTCAAGACCACGCCGGTGCC
>JAUWTE010000313.1 GCA_030609765.1 Acidobacteriota bacterium | reverse complement strand
GCTGGTCGAGAAGAGAACATGGCGACCGTTGTCTTCATCCAGATATCCGCGGCGCACCAGGTTCTCGGTGACAAAGGCGTACTTTGGGCTGACCGAGTTTCCGCCAACGATGCGCGAGAGGGTTTCCCGTTCGTTACGCTCCATGCTGTTCCAGAGGAAGTTGTAGTGGGGCAGAACCTCCTCCTTGAACGTCGCGACGACCTGCCCCCAATCGAGTTTCGCATCCGGATCGTCACCGAGGTGTTCGAAGGCACTTGAGCACGCAATCTGCAGGTACATCGGAAAACGGCCCGCAAGGTGCAGGATGCGGGTCGCCTGCGGTTCAAGCGGGACCTTTTCCCGTTCCGAGGGTTGTGTGATGAGCGCAAGGGCCTCCTCGACCAGGAACGGTCGCAGCGGCAGGTTCGAGAAGATGTTGAAGAACGGGGAATCCGAGATGTCCTGGTTGTGGCACATCAGCTGCAGATCTTCACGGGAGGAGGTGACGTAGGCTACCTGGTAGCTGTTAGCAAGTGAGCGCAGGAAGGAAAAGAAATCGGCACCAAAGCGTTCATTTCGCGTGATGATCTCGAACTCATCCATCAGGATGATGATGCGCTTGCCCTCATTGTGCAAGGCCTGGACGACGTTTCTCAACTGCTCCACGCTGTGTTCGGGTACCCTGGAAGCCCGCTGGTCGTCGTAGTCAAAGCTCAGAACCCCAAGCAGGAACTCGACGAATTTCGGCACGTCGAAGTCCACGCGTGTCTGGAAGTCGAGGTAGATGAAGATCGTCTTCATCCAGTTCTGCATGAAGCGTCGGCGGTTACGGCGATGATGGATGTAGTTCAGGAGTGACGACTTCCCGATTCGCCGGTCACCGACGATGGACATCGATTGCGGATGAGGGGCATCGAGCCGCGAGTAGATCTTGCGGATCTCTCTATCCCGGCCGAAGAAATCGTTGGGCTCCTTGATTATGACCCGGTTGAGATAGGGATTGTGCACGTAGGGGGCGGATGCTGCAGCCAACCAAACTGGAATCCGCGTGTCATTTCCATCAGCGCTCTTCGCGCCCAACTGCAACCTCTCAAAGGCAATTCGCAGATCGGCGAAGCTGCCCGGCCGATCCTCGGGGACTTTCTCCAGACAGTGGCGCACCAGGGCCTGCAGCTCCGGCGGCACGCTTGCGTCGAGCTGAGGGCAGGGTTCATGTACGATCAGATAGAGCAAGGCCGCTGGATGTTCAGCCTCAAACGGGAAGTGATCGGTCAACATCCGGTAGAGCCCCACTCCAAACGAGAAGATGTCGGCTCTTCCGTCTACCTTTTCGCCCAGGACCTGTTCGGGGGACATGCAGGATGGGGTGCCCTGCATCATCCGCCCGGAGGATCGACTGTCCTTTCCCAGCAACTTGGCCAGGCCGAAGTCCAGGATCTTGACGCACAAGTCCTGGTGGCCCTCCTTCACCACCATGATGTTTCTCAGTGTCAGATCGCGGTGAATGATTCCGTGCTCGTGCGCGTAGGCCATGGCGTCGCAAACTTGCAGCGCAACCGCTCGCACCTGTCGGGGCATGAGGGGTTTCTCAGCAACCACTTCCAGCAGGGCAGCCCCATTGACGAGCTCCATCACCAGGTAGGGCTGCCCCCCGTGCTCGCTGCAATCGTAAACGCTGACGATGTTCGGATGGTTCAGCTTCGCCAACGTCTCCGCCTCGTGCGCGAATTGGGCCTTGAACCTGTCCTGGTCACCGATATCCGTGAGGACCTTGATCGCCACCGGCCGCTTGAGCTTGAGATCGACTGCCCGATAGACGCGCCCGAGCCCCCCCCGGCCGAGCAGCTTCTCGATCTGAGACCTATCCTGCCAGACCTGACCGATCATTGCTGTTCCTCGTCAGCGCCGAAGTCGTGCTGCAGCGTGGTGGTCTCGCCCGACCTCACCTCAATCACGCGATGCACGGTTTCGTAGTGGGGATGCCTCAGCTCGATTTCGTAGGTGCCCTCGGTGAGAGCGACAGCGTAGTAGACGGCGCCCTCCTCATGTAGGGTGCCGTCGATCCAGAGATCGGCATAGGGCACAACCTGGAAGATCAACTCCCCCGGCGGCAAGGGGATGAGCACGACCTCCAGCAGGTTGTCCGCCACCGGGATCGTCAGCACTCTGTGGACCGTGGCGAACCCTTGTTTGCGGATCTCAAGTCCATGCGCACCTTGGGTCACTGCCTCCAATACCCAGGGCGTGCGTCCGCGATGTTTGCCATCCAAGTAGAACAACGCCCCTTCCGGATCCGAGCGGACCGTGAGAGGGTGCGTCGTTGGCGCAAAGTCGTGGTGTAGCGCTATCGTGGAATCCTCGCGAATCTGGATCGCGTTGAAGTAGGCCGTCTCATACCCTGTCAACCTCAATTCCATTCCATGCAGGTCCATGACCGACAGGCTCTCCAGCAGGCAGGGGCTTCTTCGGAGGAGATCGCCTCCATCCAGCGAAACCCGCGCGCCGGGCGGATCCGACGTGACCTGCAATCGCCCGCACCGCTGCTCAAGAGAAACGGCGCGTTTGAGTGGTTCGTCCTTGCTGAGGTCGAGGGTGTCGATGAACTCCTTGTAGCCAGCCAGTTCGATTCGGAGCGGCAAACGCTCGGCGGGCACGACTGCATCCTCGATCGGTGATCTACCAATCCACTGTGATCCGAGGAACACTGCTGCCGCCGCTGGTTGCGTTTGGACGGATAGCAGCGTCGAATCCCGAGCAGCAGGCACGATGGCGCTCGGGTTCTGGTCACGGCGCATGACTCGGTCATAGATCGCGCCAGCTCCCACTATCAGAGCTATGGCCGCCGCGCCAATCAGTACGGTCCGGCGCCGCGAGGATGACGCGAGTGGTACGATCCCTTCGCCTAAATCCCGTCCCGCGCGGGTCACCTCGTCGATCACCTGCCAAAGGGAATGCATTCGTGTGACCCACTGGCGCCAGAGATCCATCTTGAAGCAGTAACCTTCACCCGAGGAGTCCTTGTTCAGCAGGTCCTGGTGAAACAGCCTCTCAAGAGCTTCCTGGAGTTCGCCCTGGTCCAGCCGGTAGCCGATCCTCTCGGCGGCAGCGTGTTCGATGATGTCCGTGGCGGAAACCACGTCGCCCGGCTCCCTACTAAGCGTTGCGATCAGCGAGAGGCTCAGCTTCTCCAAGGCCGTGAGTGAGCTCCACGTGAAGACCATTTGCGGCAGTGGATTGTCGACGATCTCGTCAGCCACCAGCTGCGAGTCCTTGGTGGTCACATCACGCTTGCCGCTCTCGTTCAGATGGTCGACAAGCGTTTGGCAGATCACTTGCGTGTAGAACGGCTGCCCCGCAGTGAGTGCGTAGATCTCTTCCGCAACCCCTGCGCCGTAGGTCACGCTACCAGCGACGGGCTCGTGAATCAGACGGAGGGTATCGCCCTTGCTCAGGAAGCTGATCCGCCGATGGAGCGCCTTGCCCAAGAAGCGTTCCCAATAGCGCCTCACCCGAGATTCGAGTTTGTGGGATCCAGTGAAGATGACATACACGCCTTCTCGGCGTTCCGTCCAGTTGGCCAGGAGATTCAGGATGTCGCCGGTGAGACGGCCCTGATTGAGGTGCGTTTCGATGAGTTCGTACTCATCAAACATCAGGATGAGCTTGCGTCCCTGAAGACGTGCATCGATCTTCTCGACCAGGTGCTGAAATGCGGTGCCAGGGTTCTTCGCCGCCGGAACAACGAAATCCTGTTCGTAGACGATCTCCGGCAAATCGACAGCGGCGACGAGTTCCTGGGCCAACCGGGCTAGGAATTCGGCGTCGTTGTTCACCGTCATCGATTGCATGTCAATCAGGACCGGAACGAAGTCCTTGCCGAGTCGCCCACCCAGGATCTGGAAGAGAATGGAGGTCTTGCCGCTTCGACGCGTTCCGCAGAGGACGAAAAGCCCGCCTTTCCTTGAGCCGCCGACCTTCTGCCGGATATAGGCAAAGTCGTCCTCGCGACCGAAGAAGAGCTTCCGGTCCTTGATGGGATTGCCGGCGATGTACGGGTTTGGAATGGCCGGGACCCGGCTATCGCCTTTGCCAACACCCATGGTGGCGTCCTCAGAGTCACCTCTGACCGGCCCCGGAGAGGTGAAGATCTCCTCCTACTGCCCGGGCGGTTCCGGCGGGGACGACAGGGGACTCTCTCCGGATTTCTCTCCCTCTCCACCGCCGATGAGCGCGAAGGCGAGGAGAGTTCCTGCGAGCGCAGCGGGGACGATGCGGTAGAGCCACCACCGTCTGTCGCGCTGGCGCTCCATCGACAGCTGTAAGCTGAGCCTGGCGTTGGGTTCGATGTGGATACGCTCGGCACAGTCGTGGTAGCCAGGCTTCACCGCACGCAGGTCGTATTCTCCAACGCGCACCAGATCCAGAGCCACTGGCGTGGTGCCCACGGCTTCTTCACCCAAGAACACCCGGGCGTCCGCCGGCTCGGTGATTGACAACGAGCCGAACATGACACGGCGAAGTGCGTCGTAGGACGTGTTCAGCTTTGGGGGGAATTCGATGGGGTCCGCCGTCAGATCAGGGAAGCGCTCAAGCGCTTCAAGGGCACAGAGGTCCGCGCCCTCGAGGTCCTTCTTGAGATGAAAGGTGAACACGAGATGGTTGTACGCACGGCGC
>JAUWTE010000164.1 GCA_030609765.1 Acidobacteriota bacterium | reverse complement strand
GCGTGGCATAGAGCGCGCCAATGGAAACCGGCCGCCCGGTGCGCTCCTCTATTTCCCTGAGGATCGTGGCACCGTAGGCATCATCACCGAGCCGCGCCACCGCGAGCATGACGTAGAGCTCGAACTCGGGAAGGAACTTTCCGGGCATCGGCTCCCTACCTACTGTTGGCTATTCATGTCAGCCGCCCTCCAGGAATGTCGAGCGGAGACCCCTGAATACTCTACAACCAATACTCTACATACGAATATATTCCGCTCGGGTTTCGCTCTTAAGGGTAGGAACGCAGGCGCGAACCAAAAAGGTTCGTCCTCGCGGCAACCTCAGGTCAGCGAAAAGGCCTCTCGGCCAGACTAATCGGCCGTCGCTCCGCTGACGCCGACCGTCGAGCGTGCGCGCATCTTCTGCAGGGCCTGATCGAGATCCGCGATCACATCGTCCGGGTGTTCGCCACCAACACAGAGACGAATCAGGTTGCCCGGTATGTTGGCGAGTCGGCGGCCCTCCTCGCCCTGCTGCTGGTGTGTGGAGATCGCCGGGATCGTCGCCACGCTCTTGATGCGGCCGAGGTCGGTCGCCCGCCAGATGCGCTGCAGCTCGTCGAACACGATGCGCGCGTTCTCGCGCCCGCCCTCCACGCAAAAGCTCATGAGGTGGCCGTAGCGGTTGATGGGTTCACCATACTGAGGGTCATGCTCGGCGTCGACCAACCACATGTAGCGGCTGGCGAGGTCGTGCAACGGATGGTTGGGCAATCCGAGGTACTCGACCGACTCGACATCCGGGTGGGCATCGAGAAATCCCGCCACTGCCTCGGTATTACGGCTCATCATGTCAACCTTGCTGCGCAAGGTGCGCATGTCGTTGAGCGTCATGTATGCCTGCATCGGGTGCAGGTTGGGGCCGTAGTCGCGGTTGGGCAGGAACTTCACGTACTGGGCGAAGTCGGCCTTCATCGCTGGATTGTCGATCTGGGATACCAGATCCCTGCGGCTGATCACCGCACCCGCAACCCCCGAGCCACCTGTGGTGAGCGTCTTGGTCGCCGACTGCACCACGATGTCGGCACCATGGCAGATGGGCCGCAGGAGCGCCGGCGTGGCCACAGTGTTGTCGATAATCAACGGCAGGTTGTGGCTGTGTGCCAACTCCGCCACTGCCTCCAAATCGAAGAAGCCCTGCTGCGGATTGCTCGGCAACTCGCCATAGAGAAAGCGCGTGTTCTCATCGATGCGGGACGCCCAGGCATCGATATCAGTTGGATCCTCGATCCACCGACACTCCACACCGCGCTCTTGTTCGAGGCGCGCCTTGAAGAGCTGAAAGGTGCCACCGTAGCATTGCGCCGTCGCCAGGAAGTTACGCTCCTCGAAGACGTGCTCCTTGGTGTGGACGAGAAACGCCTGCACGGCCATCATGATCGCCGCCATTCCCGAGCTCGTTGAACAACACGACGTCGCACCGTCGAATCCGTACCCCTCCAGGAGCGCCAGGGTTCACTCGTAGTAGTACGTCGTGGGGTTGGCGATGCGAGAGTAGCACCAGGTCGGAATCAAGTAGGCGAGCGCAGCCTCGAGCTCGTCCGAGTCTCGATAGGCCTGCGATGCGGACAGAAAGACGGGCTCGATGATGGCCCCATCATAGTCCTCGATGGCGTCCTCGACCGTATACAGGCCGTGCACGGCGATGGTGTCGAACTTCCAGTTCTTCACCACCTCGTTGATGTACCTGTCCCGCCGTTCCAGGTATTCATTGTTCTTGTCGATGTACTTCTGGATCCCGGGCGAAACAATCAATTCGTCATCGCTGTGCATGCCCATGGTCGGACTCTCCGTGATCGTTCTAATTCGGATACCCGGCACTAGTTTAGCCGCGGAGGTGATGGCGGCCAAGACCGTCATGGTCACATGGCTTCCTAATCCGACATTCGGGGGCCTGATCTTCGTGACCATACCTCGGGTCAAGGCATCATTCTCTTGAGGGAAGATGCCGCCACAGCGCCTGCAGCATGAAGGGCCGAGAAGCGAGGCAAACAGCTCAATGACCCCGGAAGACCTGACTCGAGAGCTCCGCGATCGAGGCATCGTAGCCATGCAGGCACCTGAATGGGAGGTGCTCTCGGACCAGTTCGCAACGATCGAGAGCCACGATACCTGCCTGGCCGGCGAGCTCCGCATCATCTCGACCGCCGCGGGACCCGCCGCGGTCGAGCAACCGAAGCCTGATCGCCGCGTGGTTCGCCTGCTGAGCAACGAGGCCGAAGTCCGACGATTCGTTCAGGAACGGCTGGAAGCATACGACCGCATGTGGGACGGCTGCGGCTGCAAGGTCGAATACTACAAATAGCCCCGCCTACTCCCCTGACTCAATCCTCCGGCCAGAAGGGTCGCCACTTGTCCTCGCTCGGCGGCGGTGTCAACAGGCTGACCGCGATCAGGGCCACGAATGAGGCAGTGGCCGCCGGGTAGATGATGTAGTCGGGGTCGAGCGGCAACTGAAAGCGGCCGAGGTTCAGCGACTCCATGCCCGTGCGAGCCAGTATGGCAAAAAGCAGCGTGACGCCGATACCGGCCCCCACCGACGCCGCACCTCCAGCCGGGGTAGCGCGCTTCCAGAGGAACGCGGCCAGGAGCGCCGGCGTCACAGCTGCTCCGACCATCGTGTAGGCGTAGAGCGCCATCTGGAGAATGCTCGTGAACTGGGATGTCACGATGTACGCAATTACGGCCATCACCACAATCGTCACTCGCTGGAACCAGATGATGGTTTTCTCGCTAGCTTCAGGGTTGACGAAGCGCTGGTAGATATCTCGCGTCAGGTTGGTGGACGGTACGATCAGAAACGTGTTGGCGGTGGAAAAGATGATCGCCGCTGCCCCGAGAAGAAGCAGGACCCCCGCGTACGTCGGCAAGGCATTGGCCGCCAGGTCCAGGACGATTGTCTCCGTAACCGCATGGTCGAAGCTGCCGTCCGCAAGCCGGTAGGCGGGGTCGTCCCAGAAGATCCCCGCCCCGAATACCGCGAGCGCGACAAGAGCAGTCTCGAGGATCACTACACCGATGATCATGCCGACCACCGCCCGGCGCGCTGCAGTCTCGTCCTTCGCCGACATGAACTTCTGGTAAATGCTGCTCTCGCCGAGCAGCAGAAAGAAGGTGGGAAAGAAGAGGCCCAGAGCGGACGCCAGCCCGAGCGCACCTATCACCGAGAAATGCGCCTCCGGAAGAGTGACGGTGAGCTGGCTCCAGCCACCCGCGCCGCGCAGGGCGATCGGTAGAGCGATGATCACGCCGAGAGCGATCATGGTGCCATTGAAGATATCCAGGGCGACGATCGAGCTCATCCCCGCCAACGTCAAGTAGACAACGACGAGAGCACAGATGATCGCCTGCCCCCAGACCGGATCAAGTCCGATGAGGATTTCGAGCATCCTGCCGCCGCCGATGAACTGGTAGCTGGCAATTGTGAGGTAGGCGATGATAATTGCGATGGTCCCGAGCACGCGCGCAGTGGCGTTGTATCTCGTCTCGAGAATGTCCGGAACTGTGTACTGGGCGATGCGGCGCACTTTCGGCGCCAGGTAGTAGACAATCAGCAAACCCACCCAGGCTCCAGCACTCATCCACAGAGCCGAGAAGCCCTGCCGGAAGCCACGTCCGGCGCCGGCGAAAAGGCTACCGGACCCCATCCAGGTGGCCACCAACGTTCCAACCAATACGGCGGCTGAGGTGCCTCTTCCCGCGACCATGAAGTCGTCTTGAGTCTCGACATTGCGGGACTTCTTGTAGCTGACCCCGATCAGGAACAGCAGGTAGGCGGCTATCGCTAGGACGTAGATCATGCTTTCTCCTCGATACCTGGCACTACGGTCAGCAGCCGGATCCGATACGTCGGCGCTGTGAGCCGGCTGAAGGGTGCTCGGCCAACTCTTTGTCGATGTCGATCGCCCGCGAGAATACCCGACAACGGCCGTGATGAACACAGAGCATGATTCTTCTTCGGCCTTTTGGTGGGGTTCACTTCATTTCCTCGCTCCCCCGCCGAGTCGGCTCCCTGTGCGAGAATGAACCCGAGCCGCGGCCACAGAATTCCACTGAGGGAGGCAGTTGGATGAGGGTTCTTCTCCTGGGAGTCGGCATGCAGGGCAAGACAGCTCTGCATGACCTCTGCGACAGCGACGGGATCGAAACGGTCGTCGCCGCCGACATCGACCTCGATGCACTCTTGAGCCACGTCGCAAACCTGCCGAAGCAAGAGAAGGTGGCCTGCGAGCGCGTGGATGCTTCGCATCCTGAATCGCTCGCTCGCCTCATGCGGCAGGGTTTCGACGTCATCATCGACCTCCTTCCCGCCGCTTTCATCGATAACGTGGTGCAGTCAGCCGTCGATCACGGGGTGCATTTCATCAACACCATGCATGCCACGCCGTTGATGACGGCCCTGGCGAGCGAGGCCGAGGAGAAGGGTATCGTCCTGTTGCCCGGGCTCGGTATGGATCCCGGTATCGACCAGGTCATGCTGGGTCAGGCGGTCAGGTTGCTGGATCGAGTCACCGAGCTCAGCTCCTACGGAAGCGGTATCCCGGCTCCCGAGGCCGCCAACAATCCGATCAAGTACAAGGTGAGTTGGACCTTCGATGGTGTCTTGGAGCTCTATCGGCGCCCGGCTCGCCTCATTCGGGACGGCGTGGCTGTGGAGATACCTGGGACCGAGATTCTCAGCTCTGCCAACATCCATGTGCTCGAGATCGCCGATTTAGGCCCGCTGGAGGCATATGGCAACGGCGACTTTCTCTCGACGATCGAGAATCTCGGGCTCGATCCCGTCACCCTCACCAGCGCCGGTCAATACACCCTCCGCTGGCCAGGACACTGTGAGTTCTGGAGAAAGATCGTCGACCTTCACCTGCTGGACAAGGAGCCCGTTATCGTGGACGGTCAGGCCGTCGACCGGAAGCGCTACCTGGTTGCCGCCCTGGAGCCACATTTGCAGTACGGTGAGGGCGAGCAGGACATGGCCATCCTCAGAGTGGAGGCCGCCGGGACCAAGGATGGCGCCCCGACACGAGTCGTTCTGGAGCTCATCGACCGGCGCGATCTCGAAACAGGGCTCACCGCCATGAGCCGGCTGGTCGGCTTCACCGCCAGCATCGGTGCGCAGATGATCGGCAACGGCGACATCAGCCGGCGAGGCCTGCTATCGCCCGCACGCGATGTCCCGTATCAGGCCTTCACCGAGGAGCTCGGGAGGCGCGGCATCGAGATCACATCCAGTGTCTCCTCGAGCGCACAGCCGGCCTGAGCTCTCCCCTACTGCTGCAGGGCAGCCTGCATGAGCCTCATGATGTCGGCCCTGAGCTTGTCGTGATCCACCCGCCGGATGTACATCATGTGACCGGCTTCGTAGTAGGTGATTTCCACGTTGTCCCGTAGATCCTCGGGGAGCGCCAGGTGCGCCACCGTGAACTCGGTATCGAAGTACGGGGTGGCGAACTCGTAGTAGCCGCAAGTGAACAGGACCTTCATCGACGGGTTCTTCACCATCGCCTGGCGCAACGTCTCGGCCACGTCCGCGTAACGGTTGCCCTGTCCCCAGCTCCATGGCCTCACCCTGGGGCTCGAGGACTCGTAGACCATGTCCGTCTCGTAGCCCAACTCCTGGCGCAGGTAGTCGTTGAGCAGCGCGATGTAGCCGATATCCACCGCCACCGAGCTTGCATCGTACTCGGGAGATTCACCGCCAGAGTCGCGGTCGGTGCCCGTAAACCGACTGTCCAACCGGCCTACCGTCTTGCCCTCTGTGCGCAGCAGCTCCTTGCGGAAACGCCCCAAACCGATACGCAAATTGTTGCGCTCGACGAAATCCACCGAGAGTCCCGTGTACCTGGCGATCCGCTCGGCGATATCCCTGCGGCGCTCGGCCGGAAGGTTGTCACCCTGCAGCAGCGCGAGAGCGAAATCCCCGAGCGCGAATCTCTCGACTTCGTCCAGAGTCTGCTCGAGATTGCCGGATAGCTCCGCCGGCAACTTGTGGTGGTACCAGGCTGTCGCCGCATAGGTCGGCAAATGGATGATGTGAGGAATGTCGTTGCCTGGCGCGAATAGCTGGTTTTGCCAGTTCAGGATCGAGGAGATGAAAATGATGCCGTTGGGGAAGATCCCATACCGATCGGAAAGGAAGTCAGCGAGCCCCGCAGCGCGCGTCGTGCCATAGCTTTCGCCGGCGATGAACATCGGCGAGCGCAGCCGCCCGTTGCGCACCATCCAAAGGCGGATGAACTCACCGACCGACTCTATGTCTTCTTCAAGGCCGTGATAGTCGCTCCCCTTGCCGTCGGGCAGTACCCGGCTGTATCCCGTTCCGACGGGGTCAATGAAAACCAGGTCGGTGAGATCGAGAATCGAGTCGTCGTTGTCTACCAGACGACCCGGAGGAGGAAGCGGCATCCCCTCGTCATCCATCAGTACCCGCTTCGGCCCGAAGGCACCGAACTGAACCCACACCGCGGCGGACCCGGGCCCACCATTGAAGCTGAACGTCACTGGGCGCGTGGACGGATCTTCGACTCCCTCCTGCACATAGGAAGTAAAGAAGACGGATGCCTGTGGCGTGCCGTCCTCCGCACGGAAGAGGTAGTTGCCGGCAGTGGCCAGGTAGGCAATCTCCTGTCCGCCCAGGGCGATCGTGTGGCGGGTTGTCGACGACGTCTCCGCGGTGGGCAGAAGGCTTTTCGGCGACTCCTGGTCGGCGGATTGCGGTGCGGCGCCTGCGGGAGCAGCCAGAATCATCAGAGCTGCCGCCAAGACTAGGATTTGACGCCCTCTAGAAATCTCCGTCTTCCCCATCTCCATCTTCCTCTTTTCGGCTCTGCCGCGGCACGGCATATCCATGAACTCCCACTCGACTGTC
>JAUWTE010000158.1 GCA_030609765.1 Acidobacteriota bacterium | reverse complement strand
GAGGCCATCGAGCTCGGGCAGCCCGAGGCAGCAGTCCAGGAGCTACGGAGCGTCGTGGACCATCATCCCGGAACCGATGCACTCCTGGTTGCTTGCATGCAGCTCGAACGGATGCAGGAGCCACTTCCCGCCGGTTGTCCGCGATAGACGCGCCTCCGTGGCCATCTCAGAAATATGAAGCGGCAGGTGGGGCTCCCGCCCGCCTAATTGCGCAGGTGGGCCCTAGTGTAAGATCTTGCCCACGGCCTGGTAGCACAGGTTGAACGCATCAGGAAAGGAAAGAACATGTCGCAAGGAATCAACAAAGTCATTCTCATCGGCAATCTCGGCCGTGATCCGGAGATTCGCTACACACAGGACGGAACCGCCGTCGCAAATTTCACGCTCGCGACCACAGAGTCCTGGACCAAGGACGGGGAGCGTACCGATCACACGGAGTGGCACAAGATCGTCGCGTGGCGCAGGCTCGCGGAGATCTGTGGGGAGTATCTCCACAAGGGCAAGCAGGTCTACATCGAGGGTCGGATCCGTACGCGGAAGTGGCAGGACCGCGACGGCAACGATAAGTACACCACGGAAATCGAGGCTCTCAACATGCAGATGCTCGGCCGGCGCGGGGAAGAAGGCGGGTACTCGGGGCCGGCTGCTCCGGACGAGCAGGGACCGGCTGCCACGGTGACCGACGACGACATCCCGTTCTAGAGCTTGTCCAGAAGGTCCGGGTCGGTAAGCGCCAGAAACTCCTTGAGATCAGAGAGTGGCTGTTCGAACTCGATTCCGATTTCCCAGCCCTCCTCTCGAGATCTCGATCTGCGCACCGTTCCCCATGTGCCATCTTCTGAATTGGCACCGTCACCTCGTTCAAGCAGATATACCAGGTATCGCCCTTTGCTGAGGATTCCCTGATCTACGTGAGCGAGCAGGCCTCCACGGCTCAGGTTGACCGTCGAGCCGATAATTGGAACGAGGGGGCCCTCTGTGGCAGTGAGCAGTTGATCGGGCTCGAGCTCGAGGGGTCGCTGTACTCGGAAGCGCGGAAAGGCGCGTAGCTCAGAAATCAGGTCGGCATTCTCTCCGCCGAGGCCATCGTGGCTCTTGACGTCGTGCTCCGCGGCACCTGCCCACAATCCAGCGCTCACGAGCTCGAGCTCGACCACGGTGAGGGGCTCGCCGTTTTCCAGCTTCTCGTGGGCCGCCAGAAGACAACGGATAGCGGAACGGATGTTGCGCGACACCGACCGCCTGAGCTCCAGCAGCGAGCGGGCGCGCTCTACGCTGGCGATCGCCTCATGCAGCTGCACCTCGGCTGTCTGCAGCTCCGAGGAGCTCTGCTCCGAGCCCATCCCTTTCTTCCCCATCATGAAATTATGGCCGAATCCAGTCGCGAATAAAAACACCTATATGAAGTTCCGACCCACGAGGTCGTAAGCGGGATCCTGTTCACCCGGCAGAACCGGGCTGGGAACCATGAATCTGGGGCGACGGTTACCCGGCGCCTCATGCGGCCTACCCGGGAGCTTGAGGCGGGCCTCCCCGTGCTCCCCTATTTGGCCTTGCTCCACGTGGGGTTTACCGAGCTGCCGACGTCACCGTCGGCACTGGTGGGCTCTTACCCCACCGTTGCACCCTTACCGCCGGCTCGACGAGCGAGCATTCGGCGGCGGTATTATTTCTGTGGCACTAGCCCGAGGTTACCCTCGCTGGGCGTTACCCAGCACGCGGCCCGTGGAGTCCCGACTTTCCTCCACCGGAAAATCCGGCAGCGGTTCCCCTTCCTCGTGGGTCGGAAACTCGAACTTCGTGAGGCCCGAGGGCCTCAGCTCAAATCTATTGCATGCGTCGTTACTGCTGCGCGCCGGCAGAACCCTCGTTGACCATGGCGATGAACGCGTCCGTGACGTCGAGAGCGCTGCTGAAGTAAAGGAGTCCCTGAACACGCGTGTCCAGGATGAGATCGTAACCACCCGAGGTCGCCAGTCTCTCAACTGCGGGTACGAGCGCGGCGTTGATTTGCCCCTGATACTGGGCCGACAGAGCCTGCAGGTCACGGTTGGCGTCATCGCGCAAACGATTTAGCTCGACGTTCCTCTGCTCGACATCGGCGTCGAGTCGGATGAGGGCATCCTCGTTCAGGGTCAACGCCTGCTCCTGTCGCTGCCGAGCGAGGTCGTTGAGCTCCGCCTGCTTTGCCTCAATGCGTGTGGTCCACTCATCGGCTCTGGCCTGTGCCTGCTCCGACACAATCCGTCCGATATTCGACTCCTCGATAACACGGTCACCGTTGATCACCGCGACCTTCAGCGTCGAGGCCTGCTGTGCTCCTAGCGGCAGAGCAAGGACGAGGCTGACGACGATCACCAGCGGCAAGGCGAGAGCGATCCAAGTCTTGAGCTTCATGGGTCGTACGTTCTCCTTGCTGGGGGAAGGAACTCTAAATGGTAGGACGGTTTCGACGCGAAATCGTCGGCGAGATTTGCAGCAATCGTAACAGCCGGAGCCTGAATCGGCCAATACACCATGCTCCCAGACCGTCGGATTCTCACCACGCCGCCAGCAACCGAATTGATGCAACAAGCAGGCCGTGGTGATCGAGAAATGCCCCGGGGGCACCGCCATGGTGTCCCCGGGGCCTCTCGAGTTCATCAGCTCGATTCGATATCGAGCGGGATGCTCATCGGGTTCTAGTACTCACCCATGCCGCCGCCAGGAGGGAACCCCGCGGCGTCAGCTTCGTCCGGGATCTCGGAAACCAAGGCCTCGGTGGTGAGCAGCAGCCCGGCCACCGACGCGGCGTTCTGCAGCGCATGGCGAACGACCTTGGTGGGATCGACGACACCTGCCTTCACGAGGTCTTCGTACTGCATGGTCTCCGCATTGAAGCCCTTCGGCACCGCCAACTCACGTACCTTCTCGACGATGAGCGAGCCCTCGAGGCCGGCGTTGTTGACGATCTCACGCATCGGCTCTTCGAGCGCACGCCGCACGATCTGGACCCCGACCGCCTCGTCACCCTCGACCTTGATCTTGTCGAGTGCCTTCTGCGCCCGCAACAATGCAACTCCACCGCCGGGCACGATGCCCTCTTCGACAGCGGCCTTGGTAGCGTGCATGGCATCCTCGACGCGCGCCTTCTTCTCCTTCATCTCGGTCTCGGTCGCGGCACCGACGTTGATCACCGCCACGCCACCGACGAGCTTGGCAAGCCGCTCCTGCAGCTTCTCGCGATCGTAATCGGAGGTGGTGTCTTCGATCTGCGCACGAATCTGCTTGACGCGACCCTGGATTTCGGAAGGCTTACCGGAACCCTCGATGAGGGTGGTGTCGTCCTTGCTGATGACGATCTTCTTGACGCGACCGAGATCCTCGACCTTGACGTTTTCGAGCTTGATACCGAGGTCCTCGCTCACTGCCTGCCCACCGGCGAGGATAGCGATATCCTCGAGCATCGCCTTGCGGCGGTCGCCGAATCCTGGCGCCTTGACGGCCGCGGCTGCGAGCGTGCCACGCAGCTTGTTGACCACCAGGGTAGCCAACGCCTCGCCCTCGAGGTCCTCCGCGATGATCAGCAACGGCCGGCCCAGGCGGGAAATCTGCTCGAGCACGGGCAGCAGGTCCTTCATTGCCGAGATCTTCTTCTCGTGGATCAGCACGTAGGCGTCCTCGAGGACAACCTCCATGCGGTCCGGATCGGTCACGAAATAGGGCGACAGGTAGCCACGGTCGAACTGCATACCCTCAACGACGTCGAGGCTGGTATCCAGGGACTTGGCCTCTTCGACGGTGATGACTCCGTCCTTGCCGACCTTCGCCATGGCCTCAGCGATGATGCCGCCACGGGTGGAGTCGTTGTTCGCCGAGATGGTCCCGACGTTGGCGATTGCTTCACCCTTGACGGGCTTCGAGAGACCGCGAAGCTCGCCGACCACAACCTCGACAGCCTTGTCGATGCCCCGCTTGAGGGCCATCGGGTTAGCACCCGCAGTAACGTTGCGCATGCCGTGGCTGTAGATGGCCTGAGCCAGCACGGTTGCCGTCGTCGTTCCATCACCGGCAACGTCCGAAGTCTTGCTGGCCACCTCTTTGACGAGCTGGGCCCCGAGATTCTCGGTGGGGCTCTCCAGGTCCATTTCCTTTGCGACGGTGACGCCATCCTTGGTGATCTGAGGCGAACCGAACTTCTTCTCCAGGAGCACATTGCGGCCCTTCGGGCCCAACGTGACCTTCACCGCGTTGGCGAGCTTGTTGACGCCTCGCAGGATGTCTTTGCGCGCATCCTCCGCATAGATAATCGCTTTTGCCATCGGTATTCTCCGTTCTCAGTTTTGATGCGGCCGTACGGCCTGCTGCCTAGTTGATGATTCCCAGGATCTCGTCTTCCTTGAGGATGATGTACTCCTGGTCGTCGTACTTGATTTCGGTACCTGAGTACTTTCCAACGAGAACCCGGTCGCCGATCTCGACTTCGACCGGAAGCCGCGTGCCATCGTCGAGTCTCCGACCCGCGCCGACTGCGACTACTTCAGCCTCGAGTGGCTTCTCTTTGGCGGTATCCGGGATGATGATCCCGCCCCTCACTTCGTTGTCGGGCTCGAGGCGCCGGGCCAACACACGGTCGTACAGCGGACGTACCTTCGTTGTTGCCTTACCCTTCTTTGCCATCTTGCACTCCTTGGTCCTGATGGATTCGCTTTGGAAAATCGAAAGGTCGATCGGATTTGCGAGCCTGAAAGGCTCCTAGCACTCTCCTGGCGGGAGTGCTAAGTCTAGCAACGGGACCCGATTCGGTCAAGCAGACGATTTCAGGCCAAACCGAGGCGCCGCAGCTTGTTGCGCAGCGTGTTCCGATGCATGCCCAAAGCGTCAGCGGCTCGGCTCTGGTTGCCATTGTGCTCGCTCAGAACCTGCCTTATGAAGTGGATTTCGAACTCCCTCAATGCCTCGTCCAGGCGGATCCCACCGGCCACCATCTCACCTGTGAGTGCTTCGAGCTCCTGCTTCATGTTGCGCTTGCGCATGACCTCAGTCACCCATACCCGGCAACTCCTGTCCCGTCAGGCGCCGGAAGGCCTCCAGATACTTCGCGCTTGTCGCCTCGATAACCTCTGGCGGTAGCTCGGGGGCAGGAGGATTGCGATCCCAATCTACTCCCAAGAGGTAATCGCGAACGTACTGCTTATCGAAGGAAGGCGGGCTCGAGCCAATCTGGTAGTCATCAGCCGGCCAGAAGCGCGATGAATCAGGGGTGAGGACCTCGTCGATCAGGATCAACTCGCCGTCGACAAACCCGAACTCGAACTTGGTGTCGGCGATGATGATGCCACGCTCCTCGGCATAGGCCCTGGCCTCTCCGTAGATGCGCAGCGAAAGGTCGCGCAGCCGGTTCGCGGTTTCCGTGCCCACCATCTCTTCGACCACCGCAAAGGAGATGTTCTCGTCGTGTCCGTCGTCGGCTTTGCTGGCCGGCGTGAAAATGGTCTCGGGGAGCTGCCCGGCCATCGGCAGTCCGGAGGGCAAGTCGATGCCGCAAACAGCGCCTGACTCCTGATAGTCGACCCAACCCGAACCGATCAGGTAGCCGCGCGCCACACACTCGACATCGAGCCGGTCGGCCTTGCGGACCAACATGCTGCGCCCCGCAAGTGTGTCCCGATACGGTGCCAACTGCGCGGGAAACTCGTCCACGTTCGTCGTCACCAGATGGTTGGGGACGATGTCTGCCAGCCGGTCGAACCAGAAACGCGAGATCTGAGTCAGCACAGCACCCTTGTGAGGGATGCCGTTCGGAATGACACAGTCGAACGCCGAGATCCGATCGCTGGCAACGATCAGGAGCTGGGAATCGAGTTGGTATACATCGCGAACCTTGCCGCGACGGAGCAACTCGATGCCCTCTAGGTTGGTTGTCGTAACGACTTCAGGCATGGCTGCGGCTTTCCGTTGCTGACGCCCGTTGGAGGACGGGGTCTGTTACCTATGAGCTACTCATGAGCCGGCGGGCTCACCTACCGCCTGCGCCGCTCGTTGTGGATCCGACACCTTGAACACCCCCAGAGCACTCCCGGCTCCGCGGGTTGCAGAGGCGTAGAAGTACTCTATGTTGACCTTCTCCGCGGCCAACTTCCCGGCCACCTCGGTCAGTGCCCCCGGTGCATTGGAGATCTCGACGGCCAGCACATCTATCGTCGTGTGGGCCACACCCGCCTCGCGGAACACCTGACGAGCGGCATCGACGTCGTCGACGAGCATTCGAACGGCACCATACTCACCCGCCTCGGCAGTGGCAAGCGCGTCGATATTCACTCCGACCTCGGCGAGCACAGCGCACACGTTGGCTAGCTCGCCAGGCCGATTCTGCCAGGCAACGGTCAGCTGCTGACGTACGGGCATCGAGGGTCTCCTCTGATCGGTGGGTCTCGGCTCGGGATGCGGGACTATACTTGAAGGCCGAGCTCTCTGAGATCCTCCATGGATAGTGGGCGATACACGTAGAGGTGCGGCGCCTGCATCAGATCCAGCAATTTGGGCTTCTTGAGAGCTTGCTTCTGCGTATCCCACAGAACCTCGATCGTAGGACGCATGGGATTACCCTGCCTGCTTTTCGTTACGCGCGCAACCTCTCCGCTGTTGAGCCTCACAAACGTCCCTACCGGGAACAGGCCGACACCACGCACCAGCGCCTTCAGCACGCCATCGCCAAACTGGTTCGACATGCGCATCATGTTATCGATGCCGTACATGGCAGCGGCGGGAACCGTCCTCTTGTAAGGACGCGGGTGGATGATCGCCTCGAACAGGTCGACCGCGCCGATGATCGACGCCTCGAGCGAGACCCCATCGACCGTGAGCTGCCGCGGATAGCCGCTGCCGTCGAGACGCTCGTAGGTTTGGTGCGCAATCTCGACAATCGAGCGGTAGTCCGGACCCAGGGTCAGGAGAATGTCGCGACTGTGGACCGGCCTCTGTCTCATGATCTCCCACTCTTCGGGCGAGAGGCTGTCGGACTTGGTGAAGACCTCATCGGGGACTCGAACAGTGCCGATGTCGTGGGCCAGTGCCGCCAGGCAGAGAACCTCGAGCTCGGGGAGCTGCATCTTGAGGCCACGGGCAACCCGCTGCGAG
>JAUWTE010000090.1 GCA_030609765.1 Acidobacteriota bacterium | reverse complement strand
GGGAGAATGCATCTTCATCGTCGAGGAACAGGAGCGACACCTGAAGGCAGGGCACTTCGTTCACTGTCCGGCCGGCACCAATCATGTATTCGTGGGCGCCGGTGAGGAACGGTGTGTGATCTTGATGGTCGGCCACCGGCCGGAAACGGAAGCCATCTGCTACCCGGTGAGTGAGGTCGCGGCAAAACATGGGGCATCGGTCGAGAAGGAGACCCCGGATCCCCGTGAAGCCTACGGCGCGCTCGAGCTCGAGCCCAGCGAATCGATCTGGCCGTTGTACGGCGTGGACTGAGCGAGGCGCCGTACCAGTTGAACTGACTCTATCCGGCGTTCATGATCGTGCTGTACGCCTCGGCATCGTTCAGCCCGGGTGCCTGGCTACGGTCGCGATTCTCTTCGTCTTCGCCCGGGCACGCTTTCATCATCAGAGAGATGTCCATGAAAGTGACTGACCTTTGGAGAGAGGGCGGGAAACCGACGCTCTCGTTCGAGTTGTTTCCCGCAAGGACGGAGAAGGGGGCCGCGAGCCTGGAAACCGCAATCGACGAGTTGGCCGCCCTGCAGCCCGACTTTGTCTCGGTGACCTTCGGAGCCGGCGGGTCGACCCGGCAAGGATCGCAGGAGCTCTTGCAGAAGTTGCAGGACGAAAAGGGCCTGCAAGTCCTTGCCTATTTCGCCTGCTATGGATTGGGACCCGACGACATCACCGACATCCTCGACGGGTATGAGGGGCTCGGAATCGGCAGCGTTCTCGCAGTCCGAGGAGACACGCCGCGGGACGAGGGCTTCGAGCCCCATCCCGAGAGCCTTCCGCATGCCTCTGACCTGGTAGCTCGTATCCGTTCCCGCTATGGCTTCTGCTTGGGTGTGGCCGGATATCCCGAGGGACACGTCGAGGCGCCCTCGCGAGAGCAAGACCTGGAGTTTCTGAAGCTGAAGGTCGATGCGGGGGCCGACTACATCATCGCGAACTACAGCTATGACAACGATTACTTCTTCGATTTCGTCGAGCGTTGTCGGGCGATTGGCATAGAGGTCCCCATCTTGCCTGGGGTGATGCCGATCTACAGCGTCAAGATGCTGGGAATTCTCGCCGGTCTCTGTGGCGCGACGATTACCGACGAGGTGCGGGAGGGAATTGCCGCGCTGCCGGAGGACGACAACGACGCCCTCGTGGAATTCGGAATTGACCTTGCGGTTCGCCAGTGTGCAGAGCTATTGAGGGCAGGCACCCCAGGTGTCCACATCTACACCATGGACAAGAGCGCGTCCGCCGTGGGCGTCGTAAGCGGCCTTCGCGCGGAGGGACTTCTGTAGAGAGGAACGCATTGGGAGGGTGTGCGGCAGGTGGCCATCGACGAGGACTGGTCGGCCCTGCGCTTCCGCCGCGTCGAGTACGTCAAGAAAATGACACGAGACAAGAAACGGGCAATGACACGAGCGGGCAAAGCCCTGACGGAGGCTACCTGATGATCGTGCGAATCGGATCCATCGGCTTCTGCATTCTTTGTGTGATTTTTCTCGCATCTTGTGGGCGATCACCTAGCGGGGAAACCGAGCAGGAGAGCCCGCCAGCGCCGGAGGCAGCAGTGGACGCGCCCGACATACAGGCGACGAATGCGTTCTATTACTACGCCGATCTGGAAGGAGCATGGGCCTTCTACACAGATGTTCTGGGGCTGGAGACGGTCGCAGACTATGGCTTCGCCAAGATCCTGCAGGTGGCCGAGGCATCATTCTTGACCCTGGTCGACGCCGAACGGGGAATGCACACGGCGGAGGAGCCGAAGAGCGTCACGCTGGCCTTCGTGACGGACGAGGTGGAGGGTTGGTGGGAGTATCTGTCGGCCGCCGGCGTTCCCATGCGGGCCGATTTCGATCTCGTCGATGGCCGTCCGCACGATGGTTTCGTGGCCATCGACCCGGAGGGCTACTACCTGGAATTCGAGCGCTTCAACCCGCATGAGGAAAACGTCGACCTGATGCCTCTGCTGGACGGGGTCGAGCCGCTCTATTCGGACAGGGGATCACGGCCCGACGATCTCGGTATCCGGGCGACGGTTTTCTGGCTCTACTACAACGACCTGGAGCCGATAGAGAGCTTCTACGAGGCGCTGCTGGGTGTCGACCTTCTCGTCGACCAGGGATGGGCAAAGGTGTATGAGGCCTCCCGCAGCGGCTTCATCGGCTTGGTCGATGGCGCCAACGGGCTCCATTCCGCAACCGATGAGAAGGGCGTGACGATTTCGCTATTTACCTCGGATGTCGACGCCTGGTTCGAGCGCGTCAAGGAGTTGGGAACCGTCGAGCTTCGGACCCAGGAGATCACCGACGAGAGCGGGATGGTCCGGGTGTTTGTCGGATACGACCCCGACGGCTATTTCCTCGAGTGGGATACCTTCCTGGACCTGGAGGGCAACGAGCGCCTGCTGGATCTGCTGGGCCACAGATAGCACCAAAGGGCCGGGCCTTTCGTGGTGCGGCTACGGCCCAGCGCTCTCTCGTTCTAGCTGCCGGCGTCATCTGCGTGAGATGATCGCGCCAGAATGAGAAAGAAGCTCATCACCGGGTCCATCCTCGTAATCGTGCTTCTCGTCGCCCTGCTGACGAGGCTCGGCGCCGTGATCGTTCCCCTCAAGGACTTCGACAGCGACGAGGCCGTTGTCGGGCTGATGGCCCGCGACATCCTGGCGGGGGAGAGCTGGCCCGTTTTTTACGCCGGGCAGTCGTACCTCGGGGCACTCGAGCCGTGGAGTGTGGCTGCGTCATTCGCCCTTCTCGGCGAGAGCGCCTTCAGCCTGCGCCTCGTTCCCTTGCTCTACTCACTCACCTTTCTGTTGGCGGCCTACTTTCTCTTGCGGCGCTTCTTTCGGCCCCTGGAGACGGGGCTGATTCTGCTGTGGACCGCCCTCGGCACCCCCTTCTTCAACCTCTGGACCGTCAAGGCCAGGGGCGGGTTTGCCGAGGTGCTGCTGCTCGGGACTTTGTTCCTGCTCCTCTTCGAGAGGTGCTGGCGCCGGCAAGATCCGGGAGCGGCCAGGTTGGTTGCTCTTGGTACAGTGGCGGGGTTCGCGCTCTTCGTGAACCCCCTGGTCGGGACGATCATGCTCGTTCCGCTTGCCCTGCTCGTCACCCGGGCGCTCGCGGAGAGCAGACCTTTGTTCGTCGCGGAAGGCTGGTCGATCAACGGCTTGATCCTCTTTCGTCTGCTGCGGGGTCGATTGCGCGCGGTCTTCTTGGCCCTGGCCGGAGTGGGTCTTCTGGCCCTGGCGCTAGCCGCTCCCCTGATTCTGGCGGGCGACGCGGCGCTCGAGAGCTGGACCGGCATGAATTATCCCGAGGGGACCCCGATGGTTCTCTATGCGGCTTTCTACTTCGCGCTCCTGTACCTGACAGAGTTGGCGCTTTTGTCGCGCTCCCGGCCCGGTGGCATTGCCGGGTTCTTGAAGAGGCTGTGGGAGAGTTCTGCCGGGCTCCGGATGCTTCTTGCGATCGCCGCGGGCCACATGGTGTTTTCGATCACGTCTTCGTTGGCCGTGGCCTGGGCCGGCGGGGGTGGGTACGGTCAGCCCTTCCGCTTGGCCCCCCTGATCGCCTGGCCTGAGCGACTTTTTCTGCTTTTTGGGCAGGTCGTTCCGACAGCCTTCTGGCCCTTAGCGGGGGGGGCAGGCCCGTTGATGGCTGCCCTATGCGTGTTGTTGGCAGTGTTGTTGTTGCAGCGCCGCCGGGAGCTCGGCCTCGCGGACGATGGCTCGCCTGGGCCGATCCCACCGCTGGTGTTGTTCGGAGGGACAACGTTGGCGACGTTTCTTCTGGTCGTGACCTCGGCATACGCGCAGGACGCAAGCGCGGCCCGCTACCTCCTGCCCCTGCTCCTCAGCTTGCCCGCCACTCTGTACCTTCTGCTGGAGTGGGGATTCACCGGCCGAACGGGAAGGGCCGGCCGGTATGTTCTTCTCATTCTGCTCACTGCCGGGCTCGCTGCGGGGAGCTTGTGGGGGCAAGCAAGCTTGCTGTCGCCCCGTTCCTCGGGCTCGCCTTATCCGGGCCTGGTCGACGAGCTCGAATCGAGGGGCGGCGAGGCATTCATCGCCGACTACTGGACTGCGTACCCGCTGGCCTTTCTCGCCGGGGGCAAGTTCGTTGTGGCGCCGGCCGACGGTGCCGACCGCTTCCCTACCGTGTCCGCTCAGATACGATCGGTGGGCCCGGATGCTTATATCTTCGTGGAGGGGAGCGCCCCGCTGGGAGAGTTTCGCGCCTCGTCGCGGGCAGTTGAAGTCGAGGAAGAGATAGTGAGGCCGGCTGCCGGGGGGCCTCGCTATCATCTGTTCACATTCAAGCGTTAGTGTCGGTCTCGTCGGCGGAGGGGCTCATCCTGACGAAGGAGCTTGCACCTTGTGGAATCGCATTCTCGAGGAGCCGGGACAGGAGCAAAGAGTGAGAGCGTGGGGTCTCGGTGCCTCGATGGCACTCTTGCTCTTGGCCATTTTTCCCGCCACCTCTTGCGGCCGAGAGCAGGCGGTTTATCTGCGAGTGGCCGACCTGCTTCCCGTTCTGGAAATACAGGTGGGCTCCGAGCGGATTTTGCCCTCGACGGGCTTCGCGATACCCGAGCTCGGTTGGGGCTGGGGTGGGAGGTTTTCCTCTAAGCCTCAGCCGCGCCCGAGCGCCAGAGTTCGCGCGAGGCTAGCCGATCTGCACATCGTCGCCGCTTCACCGGGGGACCTCGAGCTGACGCTCGAGGTCCGTGCTCTCTCCCGGCCTGACGACGGGCCCCAGACGATGACGATCTTCCTGGGAGGATCGCCACTCGAGACCTTCGAACTGGGTTTGAACTTCAAGACCTACTCCCAGCAACTACCGGCAGAGCTTCTGAATCCTGGCCGAAATCTCGTGACGCTGGGATTCGCGACTGTTGGTCCGATTGACCCTGACGATGGTACGGCGGTGGGTCCCGCGATAGTGCGCAACCTGGAGGTGCGCAACTCTATCGGCCGACCAGCCTGGCCGGAGCGGCCAGGAGCCGCCGCCGTCGCGGCTGATATTGAGCAAGGTGCTGAAGGTGACCTCGTCGACGAACAGATAGCGGCGGATTCCGATTTGCAGATGCCGACGGACAGCGTCCTGGATCTGGCACTGGAGGTGCCGAAGGGAGCCCGAGTCGCTGCCGAGCTCACTAGGATTTTCGCCAGCCAACCGCAGGACGCCGCGGACGTGGCCCGAGACATTGTTGCCTCGATCGAGATCATCGAGTCCGAGGGCGCGAGCGAGGTCCTCTACGAGCACCGCTTTGGCGGATCGTCGCCGCCGGGTACCGCCGACCGACAATTCCTCGATCTTCCTCTCGAGGAATGGGTTGGCGGGAACGTGCTTCTGCGGTTGAGGGTCTGGGGAGGCGTGAACGGCCACGTCCTCTGGCAGAATCTGCGAATCACGTGCGACTGCGAGAACTTGCCGCCAACCTACATGGCTTGCGACCTCCCCCGGGTACCGCCTTCCGGGCAACTCGGACGGCCGGATATCTTCTTCATCATCCTCGATGCCGCCCGGGCCGACGCGTTCTCTGCCTACGGTGCCGCCCGACCCACTCCATTCGTCGATAGCCTGGCAGCCGAAGGAACCAGGTTCACCAGGGCCTATTCGCCATCATCTTGGACATCACCTGCCACCGCGTCCCTACTGACCGGGCGTTACCCGGATGCCCACGGCGTACAAGAGTGGAACCAGCGTCTTTCCGACTCGATACCGACCGTCACGGAGATGCTCGCCGAAGCCGGCTACTACACTTTCTTGGGGAGCCAGCACCTCGTCTACCAGGGCAATCTCCCCGTGCGGCACGGATTCGAGCAGATGGAGCACATCGACCACAGCATGCGAAGCACATTGCCCGGGCCGGACAGCCTATTCGTGCCTGACCGTCCCACCTTTGCTCTCATTCACCTCATGCCGCCCCACAGTCCCTACATGCCGCCGCCGCCCTACTGGGATCAATATGCTGAGGACCCACCAGCGAATTTCGTCGGCATCGACCCCGCCCTCAACGACTACTATCGCCTGAGGAAGCTGGCGTCCGAAGAGTTCATCCGCCACATGCGCGACCGCTACGACGAGAACGTCGCCTATGCCGATGCTCTGGTGGGACGGATTCTAGAGATGTTGCGCGATCGGGGCCGCTACGACGACGCGATGGTGGTTCTGTTGGCCGACCACGGGGAAGCTTTCTTCGAGCACGGTTCCTTCCTGCACCGAAAAACCGTGCACGAGGAGGTTCTGAGAATACCGTTGGTGATCAAATGGCCCGCGAGCATGAGCGGGTACAGCTCGGTCATTGAGCAGCACGTGAGTCTTGTCGACCTGGGGCCGACACTGGTAGATGGTCTGGGAATCAGCGATATGGGCGCCCAATTCCAGGGTGTCAGCCTGCTGCCAGCGGTTTTCGACGACGCCACCACGGATCGCGCCGTGTACGCGATCACGCGACCGTCGAACCATGTCCTGCACCCGGCGCGGGCGCTCTATCGGGGCCCAAAGAAAGTCATCCTGGATGAAAACTCCGCACCGCATCTGTACGATCTCTCGCTCGACCCCATGGAGCAGAACAACAAGGCACGCGCCGAGCCCGTCGTGACCCAGCTCCTTTTGCAGGAGCTACTGGCTCAGCAACGCTGCAATCAGATGCTGTTGGCCGGCGCGGGTCAGGTGCCTCAGATCGAGCTCGACCCGGAGAGGTTGAGGGAGCTCAGGGCCCTCGGTTACATCCAGTAGGAAGTGGTGACGCCGACGGTGCGGGGCCGCCGCTATCATCTCTTGCACGTCGCGCGTTAGCCTGGATTTCTCTACGGATCGCGGCCACGCGATCGCGATAGCACACGAGGGCCACGTTGCGTTATCGAAGCAGCGAAGATTGCCGCCACGAGCGGATCATGAGAGCGAGGCTCCTCAGCCCGTCGGTAGGGCTGGCGCTGACCGGTATCCTGCTCCTGACCTGCTGTGGTCAAGAGCAGACCGCATTTCTGCGAGTGTCCGACCTCCTTCCCCTTCTCGACATTCAGGTGGGCACCGAGGTGATTCTGCCCTCGTCCAGCGCCGTGGCTCACGAGCTCGGGGATGGCTGGGTAGGAAGATCATCTTCCCGATCCGATCCCCGGGTGGCTGTGCGGGCGCGCTCCAAGCGAGCGGAGCTTTTTTTCGTTGCGGCGGCTCCTGGTGACCTCGTGATGACCCTCGAGGCGCGTGCTCTGAGCCAACCTGGCGACGGACCCCAAACCATGACCCCCGTCCTGAGCGGCGAGCCGCTGGAGACGATCGAGCTGGGGGCGGAATACCAGGCCTACTCTCTTCTGCTGCCGGAGGGCCTCCTTCGGGCCGGCAGAAACCTCATGGTGCTGGAGTTTGCCGCCGTGGGCCCTGTCGAGTCCGGCGATTCCACAGTGATGGGTGCCGCAAGAGTTCGGAATCTCGCGATCCACAACTCTCTCGGGCGTCCCCCGACGACGCTACGGCCGGGCGATGTTCCAGGGGCGGGAGGCGTCGAGCAGAATGCTGGAAGTGACCCCGGAGGCGTGCATCTGGAAGTGGATCCTGGCCTCCTCATGCCCGCGGACAGCATTCTGGACCTGGCTATCGAGGTGCCCGAAGGTGCCAGAATCACCGCCGAGCTCCTCAGATCTCTAGCCGACCCTGCAGGAACACAAGGAGACGCCTCGCGAGCGCGCTCGGAAGGCCAGGCGGAGGTGAAAGATCTTTTCGCCTCGATTGAGGTCGTCGATTCCACCGGCACAGCAGAAGTTGTCTACGAGCATGCCTTCGGCGGGGGATCACTGTTCAGGTCGCCGGACCGCGCCTCATTCGACCTGTCTCTCGAGCATTGGGCGGGAGAGGAGGTGCTCCTGCGGGTGCGGGTGTGGGGAGGCATGAACGGCCACGTCGCCTGGCAGGATCTCCGCATCACCTGTAGCTGTGAGACCCTACCGCCGGCGTACATGGCTTGCGATCTGCCGGAGGTGCCGTCTTCGGGCCGGCTCGGTCGCCCCGACATCGTCGTCATTCTTCTGGATGCCGCCCGCGCCGATGCTTTCTCCACATTTGGGGCTGCTCGCCCCACCCCGTCCGTCGACGGCCTGGCAGCCGAAGGAACCAAGTTCACCTGGGCATCTTCACCTTCGTCTTGGACGGCACCCACCACGGCATCCCTTCTGACCGGGCGATATCCCGATGCACATGGCGTCGAAGACTGGGACCGACGCCTCCCCGACTCGATCACCACACTGACGGAAATGCTCGCCGACGCCGGCTACTACACCTTCCTGGGAAGCCATCACAACGTCTATCGGGGCAATCGGCCGCTGCGACGCGGGTTCGAAGGAATCGAGCTGATTGACCAAAACCTGCGCGACACCTTGCCGGATCCAGACCTCATGTTTGTGCCGGACCGCCCCACCTTCGCGCTCATTCACTTGCTGCCACCACACGGTCCTTACGACCCGCCACCCCCCTACCGCGGTGCGTACGCCGATAGCTCGGGGGCGGTCATCGATGTCTCTGTCGATAGCCTCAACAGCCACTCCCGCTCGGGGATTGCCTTGTCCGACGAGGCGGTGCGCTACGTGCGCGACCGCTACGACGAGAACGTCGCCTATGCCGACTCCCTGGTGGGCAGAGTCATTGCAGAGCTGCAGGCAAGAGACCGGTACGACGACGCCTTGGTGATCTTGCTGGCAGACCACGGCGAGGCCTTCTTCGAGCACAGAGACTTTCTCCATCGTCAGACCCTGTACGGAGAGGTCCTGAGAATCCCACTCGTGATCAAGTGGCCGGCGAGCACGGACGGTTACCAACCCGTGGTAGAGGTCCCGGTCAGCCTCGTTGATCTGGGTCCGACCCTCGTGGACGGCCTCGGCATCGACGATCCGCGCGCCAGCTTCCAAGGAGTCAGCTTGCTCCCAGTGATATTCGAGGGCGTGATACCCGATCGCGGAGTCTATGCGACGACCCGGCCATCCAGCACGTCCGGCCGGCGCGGGCTAGCACTCCACCGGGGCCAGAGGAAGATCATCCTGGATGAAGCCGGGGCCCCTCACCTGTACGATTTGTCGCTCGACCCGCTGGAACAACAGGACGAGGCAAGAAGCGAGCCTGTCCGAATCCAGCTGCTCCTGCAGGAGCTTCTGGCCCAGCAACGCTGCAATCAGTTGCTGCTTACCGGAGAGGGGCAAGCGCCGCAGATCGAGCTCGATCCGGAGAGGTTGAGGGAGCTCAGGGCTCTTGGCTACATACAGTAGAGGCGTCCCAGATGATCGACTACGGCATGCTCAGCTACGCAGGGTTCGCGAGCTTGGGCGCACAGAAACACTACGTCAACCTCGATTCCAAAAGTGAACAGGAACACTCATGAAGCCAGCGGCCGTCAAACCGAGCATCTCCATCGACGATCTGGACAAGCTCGACATTCGTGTCGGCACGATCGAATCCGTAGCCGAGATTCCCTCGTCGAACAAGTTGATGAAGTTG
>JAUWTE010000228.1 GCA_030609765.1 Acidobacteriota bacterium | reverse complement strand
TCTCAGGAGGTAAATCTGGATGACGAGTCGGTTGCCGAGCTCCTGCGCGGGCTCGCAGCGTTGCGAGCGCTGAGTCTGGGCTCCGAATGACCGGCGTGACCGCCGGGCGGTGGCCATCGAGCCGAGCCGGGGCGTTCCGGAGCTAGCCTCTGGCGGCTCGGCAGCGGCGTCGCTTCCGCTGCGCTCTTGCTAGCCCCGGCGCCTTGAAAGCTCCTCGACCACATCTCCGAAGTCGGGGTAGCCTCCGCCGAAGAGGATGCGGCTTATGGGATTTCCACCCCGGGAGGCGATGGTCGTGCCATCCGCCACCACATCGAACTGACCGGGCTTGTTCGTCGGCTCCAAGACGCTATCGATGTTCAGGCGCTCCGTGATCAGGGCGGCGAGACTCGCCGCCTTATGCTTGGAGCCGCCTCAAGTGGCGCAGTATTTGATGTCGATTCTCATAGTGGCGCAGAGGCTACCACAGAGTCGCTCCGTTCCTCGCCGACGACCAGAACCACCTCGTGCTGTGGCGCCCGGGGGGTGCCACAACAGCTCAAGGCAGGCCCAATCGGTCCAGCAGCTCATCGATCCTCGGATCGCTTGGGAACTCCATGGATTCCAGAGGAGTGACCCTGAGCCAGGGCAAGAAGCTGTCGCGCTCCTCACGGGCTTTCTTAGCCCACTCGAAGGCCAGGTCGGTTTCTCCCCGCACCCGGTGGATGGCGATGAAGCAATTCGGCTGGACATACTCATGAGCCGCTCTTTGTTTCAGGCTTTCGAAGAGGCGTTCGGCGACTTGCCTGTCACCGAACCGGTGATGGACCAGCACTGCGTTCGAGACGCACACGGCAACGCCACCTGAAAGCTCCACCCCCTTGTCCACCTCCGCAATAGCCTCCGCGATTCTCCCTTTCTCCTGATACTGGAGGCCGAGGTGACTGTGTGCGAACCAGTCGTCGGGCTCTGTCGAGAGCCATTTCTCGAAGGTCTCGATCGCGTCGTCGTATCGGCGCCCGAGCCAAAACTGATGCCCGAGGAGCGAGTTGCTGAAGCCGGAGAGTGGATCGAGCGCCTGTGCCCTCTTGGCTTGAGCGATGGCCTCGTCCTGTCGTCGCATGAGGCTCAGGTAGAACCCATAGCAGATGCGCGCAGATGAGGAGTTCGGAGCCAGCTCGAGCGCTCGCCTGAACTCGCGCTCCGCGGCCTCCCAGTCCCAGTCGTACATGAGATGGATCGAGCCCAACGCCGCGTGAGCCTCCCCGAGGGTTTCGTCGATCGAGAGGGCCTTCTCGGCGGCCTCGCGTGCGCGAGGGTACGCCTCGTGAGGCCGCCGGTTGCCCCAGAAGGAGCTCCACCAATGACTGTCGGCCAGGCCGGCATGGGCCAGTGCGTGATTCGAATCCTTTTCGATCGCCAGTTCGAAATACTCCATTGCATCCGAGAAGCGGCTCTTGGTGGCCTTATTCCAGTAGTGAAGGCCCTTCATGTAGGCCTCATGGGCGCCGGGGTCTACCCACCGGCCTCGTGCCAGCAGCGTTTCCTCCTGAGGCGTCAGCTTGACCCGGATCTCCTGGGCGATGGCCCTCGCCACCTCACTCTGGAGAGCCAGGATGTCGCCGAGGTCACGTTCATAGCTCTCGGCCCAAAGGTGCTGGTCGGTCGCGGCGTTGATGAGCTGAGCGGTGATCCGAACCCGATCGCCGGCACGCAGAACAGAGCCCTCCACCACTGCTTGGACATTCAGCTCGAGCGCAATCTGCGGCAGCGACTTGTCCGTATCCCGGTAGCACATTGCCGAAGTTCGGGAGATCACCCTGAGGGCGCCGATCTTCGCAAGGTCGGTGATCAGTGCCTCGGTCATGCCGTCCGAGAAATACTCCTGGCCGGAGTCGCCGGAGAGATTCTGCAGGGGCAGGACAGCGATGGAGTCAATGGTCTGAGTGCCCGAGTCGACCCTGCTCGCGCCATCCAGCCCGAGCGGCCGTGTAGGAGGTCTCGCCGTTGCGGAAGGACTCGCGGTTTCGGGCTGCCTCCCCGCCTCCTCGAGAGCACCTTCGATTTCGATTCTGGCATCCGCCATGTGCTGCAAGCGCCGGCTGGAGTCCTTCTCGAGGCATCGCCGGAGCAAGCCCTGGATCCTCGAAGGCGTGCTCTCGGGCAGCGCGTCCCACTCGGGCTCTCGCTCAATGAGAGCGGCGAGAATATCGGTGGTCGTTTCCCCAGCGAACGGCGGGTATCCCGTGAGCATCTCGTAGAGTACACATCCGAATGCCCAGATGTCCGTGCGGTTGTCGACCGGCTTGCCGCGGGCCTGCTCGGGAGACATGTAGGCGGCGGTGCCGAGGATAACGCCGGGTAGAGTGGCCGCCGCCACTGTAGGGGATTTGGTGATGTCCGGATCAACCCCTGTTGCTCCACCTTCCGCTGCCCCACTTGCTGACCCACTTCTCGCCGGGTATGCCTTGGCCAGTCCGAAGTCCAAGATCTTCACCCGGCCCTCAGGGGTAACCTTGATGTTCGCGGGCTTCAGGTCGCGATGGACGATACCGCTCGCATGCGCGGCCTCGAGCGCCTCAGCGATCTGCCGGGCGATCTCGTGGGCTTCCTCGACCCCGAGCCGGCCGCGTACGAGCATCTCGGCCAGCGTCTCGCCCTCGATCAACTCCAATACCAAATAACGGGTCGAAGCGCCGCCCTCGGTCCTCTCCGCCTCCAAGCCGTGGATGGTGGCGATGCCGGGATGGTTGAGCGAGGCCAGCAGTTGGGCCTCGCGCTCCAGCCGCTCCAACCGCGCTGGATCACCGGCCAGCTCTTCCGGCAGCACCTTGATGGCGACGTCGCGCTTCAGGTTCGTGTCGTGAGCGCGGTATACCTCGCCCATGCCGCCCGCCCCCAGCGGTCCGAGGATCTGGAAGTGGCCGAGAATACGGCCCTGCATCAGGATCCCTCCATTGGGACGATCCTTCCTTCATGTGATCAGAGAATCGGTCTCGCGTATCCGAGACAGGAGCCTAAACGCAGAGGTCGGGAATGCTCAAGGGGCGGGGGAGGGCGAGATCGTCGGACCCCATCGGATTTGCTGGGACAATTGCTGACTCTGCTGTCCCGTCTTACACTCCGCCTACAAGGGATCTCTCAGTCATTCAGTCGAAACCGTGAAAGCGAATGGAGCTATCGCTACTTCGACGTAGGAAGATCGCGTCCTTCTTCCTGCTGGGCATCGGCGTCCCGAGTCTCGCTCTGGGCTACCTGGCTTTCCGCGGCATCCGGAACGAGCTGGCGCTGATGCAACAGCGGAGGCTCAGCGAGCACCGCGCAGTCTCCGAGCTCATCAACGACACGATTGAAGAGCAGATCACGGCGGTGGAAGAGGCTTTCACTCGTAGCGTCGCTGATCACGACACGCCGCTCGCGGCCGAGCCGGCTACTTCACTCGAAAGGTGGGAGCGGGATCCCCTGGTGGAGCAGGTTTTCTACTTCGAGGACCTCGGGTCGATCCATCTGCCGGCCGCGAGATTGTTGTTCTATCCCGACGAATTCCTGCAATCCGGCTCTGCACCATCTTGGCCCTCGTCCGCAGCAGAGCAGATGCAGGCCGGCGAGCAGCAGGAGTTTCAACAGCGGAGATATCCTGCTGCGCTCGTGAGCTACCAGCGGGCGCTCAGGGATGTTTCCGACCTTGCACTGAAAGCAGAAGCCCTCGTCGCGATCGCCAGGGTCCAACGTAAGGCGGAGCAATTCCCCGCCGCGCTCGCCACGTACGAGACGCTTTCCCTCGAGTACGGCCATGTGAAAACCAGGGCTGGAGTGCCCGTCGGGCCCATCGCACACCTGGAGCACGGCTCCCTGCTGCAGGCGACGGGTGATTCCCTCGGCGCACTCGACACATTCATCGAGCTGTATGGGCTTCTGGTCGAGGGGCATTGGGCGCTGGAGCGAGCGCAGTACGGTTTCTTTGCGGGGCAGGCGAGCGAATCGATCGATGAGCTGCTCTCGGATGCGGCAACTGCGCGCCCGGCACCGTACCGCAACACTCTCGCAACGTTGGAGGTTGACGAGAACGAGCGCAAGCAGAGAACGGAGCGACTGCTCCGCTTTCAGGAGACGGCGGGCGAGGACCTCCGGGCGCGAATGGCTCGCAGCGGGGGCGGCCCAGCGACAACCGGGGGCGGCCCGGCGACAACCGAACGGTTCACGCTGGAGAGCGGAGGGCAGACGTACCTCGTTTCCCTGCTAAATCGCGCTGATGTTGAGGATGCGGCCTCTTCCCGCCGGACGGATGGTCGCGGTGACGTGAGCCAAGAACCCTCACGGCGCAGAGTGTGGGGACTCCTGCTCGATGCCGGGTATCTCAAGGACGGGCTCCTCCGTCGGGCCCTGGACGCCAACGTCGATCGGGCCACGACCGACTGGGTGGTGAAGGGGAGGGACGGCAGCGCCATCCTGATCGGCGACGGTCCACCGCAGGGCACGGTCACTGTGAACGCGCCGTTTGCCGGTAACTTCCCGCCGTGGCACGTGGAGTTCTATCAGCGCCCATTGAACCCCTACAGGCTTTTCTTCGCCTCGAGCCAAAGCATCTATTTCTACATGTACTTGCTGATCGCCAGCATTCTCGTGTTCGGCTTGATCTTGACGGTCCGTGTCGTCACCCGTGAGCTCGAGCTGGCGCGGTTGAAGTCCGACTTCGTATCCACCGTGTCTCACGAGTTCAAGAGCCCGCTGACCTCCATCCGTCAGCTCGCGGAGATGCTGCAAGCGGGTCACGTGCCGTCCGAGGAACGGCGCCAGCGTTACTACGACGTCCTCGTGGAGCAGAGTACCCGGCTATCTTCCCTGGTGACCAACATCTTGGATGTCGCGCGAATCGAGGAGGGGAAGAAGGAGTTCCGGTTCGGAGTCGTTGATATCGGGGATGTGGTGCGTGTGCTGGCGGAGACGACCCAACACCGCGTGGGGCACGAGGGCTTCGTCGTGGAGACTCGCATCGAGGAACCACTGCCTTCAGTCCGCGCCGACCGCGACGCGATCGAACAGGCGCTCTCGAATCTGCTGGATAACGCCATCAGCTACTCCGGCGACGCGAAGAGGGTGAGCGTCTGCGCGTCAGCCGATAACGAGCATGTGACGGTCGCCGTGCAGGACTCAGGGGTCGGTATCCCCGAGGACGAAATCGACAAGGTGTTCGATCGGTTCTTTCGAGGTGGCGACGAATTGACGCGATCGGTAAAAGGGAGCGGATTGGGTCTGACGCTGGTCAAACAGATCGTGGATGCGCACGGCGGCACAGTGGATGTGGAGAGCGAGCCCGGAAAGGGCAGCAGTTTCTCCATCCGACTTCCGATCGCAAGAGAGCGAGACAATGGCAAGAATCCTGATCGTTGAGGACGAGGAGCGGATCCTGATGGCGCTGGAGGACGATCTCGGCTTCCAGGGCTATGAGGTCTCGGGCGCCACGGATGGGGCACAGGGCTTGGCGCTGGCGAATGAGGGTGGCTACGACCTGATCATCCTCGACATCATGCTGCCGACGATGGACGGCTTCGAGATCTGCAAGCGGCTACGGCAGGCCGGAGACACCACTCCTATCCTGATGCTCACGGCCAAGAGCCAGGAGATCGATAAAGTCTTGGGTCTGGAGCTGGGCGCCGACGACTACGTCACCAAACCGTTCAGCACCCGGGAGCTCGCGGCGCGCGTGAAGGCGCTGCTCAGGAGGCCCAAGCAGGCGGATCCTGCGA
>JAUWTE010000542.1 GCA_030609765.1 Acidobacteriota bacterium | reverse complement strand
CGGCATGAACATGACGTTGCCGGCGGACCTCGATAACCTCGAGTGGCTCGGCAGGGGACCGCACGAGAACTACCAAGATCGCAACAGCGGGGCCGCAATCGGTGTCTATCAGAGCACCGTCGGGGAGCAATATGTTCCGTACATCCGGCCGCAGGAAAATGGCTACAAGACGGGCGTGCGGTGGGTAGCCCTGACCAACGACGACGGCATCGGGCTGATGGCAGCCGGCATGCCTACGTTCAGCTTCAGCGCCCTGCATTTCCTCGGTGACGACTTCGACCCCGGGTCCGAGAAGAGGCAATGCCATACGATCGATCTGGTCGAGCGCGATCTCGTAGCGCTGCGACTCGACCACGGTCAGATGGGGGTCGGTGGTGACACGAGTTGGGGAGCGCGACCCCACCCGCAGTACTCCCTGCCGCCGCGGGAATATGTTTACAGCATTCTGTTGAAGCCGTTTTCCTCACAGAACGGTGCCGCGGCGCAACAAGGCAGGCACAACTTCACGCGCCAAGGTCAGTAAGGGCGTCGAGCCGTGCTGCGTGAGACCCATTGGTCATTCCTGACGCGTCGGGTAGCGTAGAAGCGCCATGTCTTCTCGTACTCGACGCTCGCTGGGAGTCCTTGCAGTCCTTCTCGGCATCCTCTGCCTGGCCGATCGGGGCGAACCGGCGGCATTGCGTTCACCCATTCGCCTTGTCGCGCAGGAGCGGCCCCGGCAGGAGCAGTCCCGACAGGAGAAGCCCCGAGAAGAGTCGCTCCGAGTGCATCCGCTCCTGGTTCGCGTCGCCTACTCTCCCGACCTGCGCCACAATCCCGGCTGGCTGCGGGAGCTCGAGTGCGCCTTTTCGCGGGTGAACGCGATCCTCGATCCCGTCATCGGCCGGCCCGTCGAGATCGTCGACACGGTGGTATGGCTCGGGGGTTCAACCGACGCCACAGCCTATGAGCTGCGCGAGAACCTGGTGGGTGCAGTGGATATCGGCGAGGCGGAGATCGTGATTGGGCTCGCGGGCGGGTCCGGTCCGTCCACTCGAGGTGTTGATTGGCACGCGGGCGAGGTCCTGATCGAGGAGGGATTGGCCCACTACACACGTGGCTTTGTTGTCATCGAAGTAGGTACGGGCGATATCTGCGAGAGCTACCGTTTGCTGGCGCACGAGCTCGCGCACGTCTTCGGCGGAGTGCACCGAGCAGACGACGACTATCTCATGACGACAGGTGGCTCGGGCGTCGAGATCGATCCGCTTAACGAGGCGCTACTGAGCCTGCACGCCGATAGGCGATTCGGCCGCGGCGTGGCGCCGCTGAGTGGTGAGGAGTTGCGCACGATGTGGCGCCTGGCGCGAGCCGATATCGAGCGACCGACCACATGGCTCGTCGTCGGGATTCTGGCGGCGCGAATGGGCAAGCCGAAGGCTGCCTGTACCTACTACGAGCAAGCCCTCGAGATCGCCCCCGACTTCGCGGCGGCTCACGCCAATCTCGGGCATGCGAAGTTCCAGCTCGAGGAATTCGGAGCAGCGGAGGATCATTACCTGCGTGCGCTCGAGCTGGCTCCGGGCCAGGGCATGGTGCACAACAACCTGGCGGCCATCTACTACGGCCATGGCTCGCCCGAAAAGGCCGTACCCCACCTCCGGTCGGCGCTCGTGGTGGGCTTCGACGTCGATCCGCAGTTCATTGCTGCAGTGGAGCAGGTGACGGGGCAGAAGATCCGGCAGAACTGATTCAGTCCGGCAGGGCCTCGTAGTGTTCCCGCAGCCAATCCGCCACGGGCGCAGCTTGCGGGAGCGCACGACCCTGGATGGCACGAAGAGGGCGTATGCT
>JAUWTE010000139.1 GCA_030609765.1 Acidobacteriota bacterium | reverse complement strand
CGCGTCGGAGTATCCTCCCGACGGAGACGGCCTATACATGGTCAACGTCAGTGATCCAAAAGACCCCTGGATCGAGGGCGAGTACACTCCGGAGGGTACCCCGAACTACGGCGTGGCGCTTTGGGAGCATTACGCGATCGTGGGTACCTACGGCTGCGGCTTTGCCTTCATCGACATTTCGGATCCCGCGAACATGCAGGTGAGAGGACATGTCGGCATGCAGCGCAGCCCAGGAAACCTGATCGTGGTTGGCTCCACTCTATTCGCGCGATCCTATTCGATTGGGTCGTACGAACTCCATGAGCCACTGGTCGCCGAACCGGTCGCGTCGGTAGCCGGCACGTACCGTGCGCGGACCCTCGCTTCCCAAGGCGATTACGCATACACAATCCGGAACGGTGGAGAGGACTTCTGCGTGGTTGACCTGTCGGATCCAGAGAGCCCCGATATTGTAGGAATCGAGCACCTCGATCTGGACATGGGCGGCGTGATTGCGCTCACCGAGGGGCCGACGAAAAACCGATATGCCTATGTCGGCGAGGGTGGTGATCACGATGGATTCCATGTGCTCGACATCACCAACCCTCAGGCGCCCGAACGCGTGGGCTCATTCCCTCTCGATCACAGTCCCAGCGACCTCGAGGTCGAGGGGAACTACTTGTACGTGATGGCGGGGCACCTCGGGCTCATGACCTATGACATCTCGAACCCCGTAGAGCCCGAATACATCAGCAGTCTCGGGTTTGGGTACAGTGCGTCCATTGTCGAGGCGGTCGGTTCAACGCTCTACGTCGGCCGACGGGTGCAACATCACACGGGTCTCTTTGTCATCGACGCCTCTGATCCAGCCGACCTGCAGATCGTCGGAGAGAGTCCCGCTCCCACCCTGCCTTGTGACTTCGAAATCATCGGATCCCTGCTCTACATCGCCGATGGCTGGGGGGGACTCTTGATCATGGACGTCGGCGACCCGCAGAATCCAGAGGTGATGAGCCGGAAGATGACCGCAACGATGGCGCAGGCCCTCGCGATCGAAGGTGACTACGTCTATCTAGCGGACACCAACGACCACTCCGGATTGCAGGTCATCGATGTCTCCGATCCCCTTTTGCCCCTCTTGGCCGGCTACTATCCATGCAACTTCCCGTGCGACCTGAGGATCATCAACGGCCACGCGCTGGTGGCTACGTACAACGACGACCTTGAGGTTGCCCCGCTCGAATGTGATTTCGCGCGCATCCCCCCCACCTTTGAAACGGTGTCACCTACCGTGAACCTGTTCCTCTCCGGCAATCCTGGTCTCAACGGCGCTTCGGTGCAGCTGGTGACGCCCGTTCAAGGCCGCGCACGCTTGGCCGTGTACGATGTCCGTGGGAGGATTGTGGATCAACTCTTCGAGGGATGGCTGCCGGCGGGCGTACACGGCTTCCATTGGGACGGGTGCGGACATGAAGGAGGACCTGTGCCGGCTGGGGTGTATTACGTGCGTCATATGAGTGGCCGGTCAACGGTGAGCACACCTGTCGTTCTCGTGCGATAGGCTGAGCGCACGCTGATGGCGCGTCCAGGAGCGATTACCGCAGAGATATGGGTGCGATTCCCCCTCAGGCTGGTGAGCTGCTGTTGGGCCTAGGGAAATCACTCATGCAGCGTGTTCTTCATCGTCCGGCGGCCGGTCAAGCAAACCGGACCTGTCGAAGGCCGCTTCCTCCGCGGCCGCACCCTGAGCCGTTGCTTCATGCGGCTGCCACTCGCCCGGTCCCGGAATCCACTTCTCAATCGTCTCGGCCACTATCTGCAGCTTCACCGGCTTGGCGATGTAGTCGTTCATGCCCGCTTGGATGCATCGCTCCCGGTCGCCCTGCATGGCAGCAGCGGTTATGGCAATGATGGGAATGTCATGATTGCGGACTGCCGATTCGGGATTCCGGATAATGCGGGTGGCCTCATAGCCGTCCATCTTTGGCATCTGGCAATCCATGAGGACAAGATCATAGGGGCTCGATTCGAGGGCTTTGATCGCTTCCAGCCCATTGGCTACTGCAACGGCGCGGAAACCGAGTTTCTTCAGCAACCCCAAAGCTATCTTCTGATTGACCACGCTATCTTCAGCCAGAAGAATGCGGATCCTGCCCCGCTTGCTCTCCGCAACAGAATATCGAGCAATGATCCCTTTTCTCGGTTCAGTGAGAGACCGCGGCTGTCTGCTGCGAACCATTACGAGGCAGTCATAGAGCGCAGACTGCTTGATTGGCTTCTTCACGGACGCTGAAAACCCTATCTCCTCAAGGCGGTGAGTATCTCGGCAGCTGCCCACTGATGTCATCATCACAAGGACCGTGTCACGCAGCGCCGGATCTGCCTTGATCCTCGTACCAAGCCCTTCTCCACCCATGCCGGGCATCTGCATATCCAGTATCGCAATGCGGAACGGGTCATCCTCTGCTACCGCGCTCTTCAGTCTTGAAAGAGCAACCTGCGCATTGGGGGCTTCATCATGGCGGCAATTCCAGGAACCGAGCAGAACAGTGAGCCATTGCCGGCTTGTGGCACTGTCATCCACAACCAGGATTCGTTCTCCGCTCATGTCCTGCACTGCTTCCTCGGTGGACTCCACTTCCAGCGGTTGCTTCCCTAGCACTGCCGTGAACCAGAACATGGATCCCTGGCCCTCGATGCTTTCAACTCCGATATCTCCCCCCATGGCTTCCGCAAGTCTCTTTGAAATCGATAGCCCTAGACCAGTTCCACCAAACCTCCGGGTAGTGGACATATCCGCCTGGGTGAAGGCATTGAAGAGAATATCCCGACGGTCTTCCGGGATCCCCACGCCCGTGTCAGCGATCTCAAAGCGCACGGTGACCTGGTCGTTGTCCTCATGGTCAATAGCAACCCGAATAGTCACCTCGCCCTCCGAGGTGAACTTCATGGCATTGCCGACCAGGTTCACTATGATCTGGCGCAGTCGTCCTTGGTCACCCCTCACGAGCGATTGGACTTCCGGATCGATCATGCAAACGTATTCCAGGTTCTTCTCACGTGCCTGTAGAGCGAAAATATCGCTCATGCCTTCCACCATCATCCGCAAATCAAAATCCGTCCATTCCACATCCAGCATGCCGGCCTCGATCTTCGAGAAATCGAGGATGTCATTGATGATCGCCAGCAGCGCATTCGCACTGGCCTCGATTGCCTCGGCGTGCTCGCGTTGTTCCGGGGTCAACGCCGTATGCAGCAACAGGTCCGTCATCCCGATCACCCCGTTCATAGGTGTCCGGATCTCGTGGCTCATGTTGGCCAGGAATTCGCCTTTGGCCAGGTTGGCTGCTTCTGCTTCCTCCTTGGTCTTCTTCATCTCTTGCTCAGCACGCCTGCGTTCAGAGATATCCTTTGCAATTGCTACAATTCCGCTGACGTCGCCCTTGCCGTCCTTCATGACCGCTCCGGAAACCAGCATTGGAAACAGTTTCCCACTCTTCGCTCTGTAGGCGACTTCGTCGTTCGCTATCGCACCTTCCCTAAGCACCCTCTCGAGTATCGTCTCACTCACCGACGCTCCTACACTGCCTTCCTCACCTATCTCTCCGGTGATCATGTCCAGCGGCTTGCCAACCAGTTCTTCCCTCCCATATTCCAACAGCCTGCACGTTGCGCTGTTTACCATTCCTATCGCGCCGTCCGAGCCCACAACAATTAGGGTGTCCAGCATGCTTCCTATGATGTTCTCCACATATGCCTTCGAGACAGTTGTCTCCCGCAAGGTCCCAGTCATGATCTCGACACCCCTAGCCAGTTCTCCCACCTCATCGTCACTCATGACTGGAACGGCGACATCGAAATCCCCCGTGGCCACCTGCCGGACTGCGCGGAGCAGTTTCCCAAGCGGTCGACTGATCCAGTTCCTAAAGAAAAGCACCGAGAGCAGAACAATCCCCACAGTCAGCAGTCCAATGTAGGTCAGCGTGCGCACGCGAGCAGCTCGAACCTCCGCAATCTCTGGAGTCCGATCGAACTCGATCCTGAGCTCGCCAATATCAGTCGTACCCACCAGCATGGGCTCCACCAACGATCGGGTGTCGCTCTGCCCGTGTTCGCCTTTTGCATAGCCCTGCCTTTGAATATCAACAACGATCTCTCCCTTGAAATCCAAATACCGGATGCCAACTACAGATGGAAGATTCACAAGACGCGTGCCGATGGCTTCGAGTTTGGCGAAGTCGTTCACATGCAGGAAATCACTCGATATCTGGGCTGCAATCTTCGTAGTCTCGCGGTTCTTGGCAAGATGTTTCCCCTTGATCCCCTTCTCCTGTTCTTCCGCAAAGGAGAACCAGAGTGCCAGCACAGAACATACGAGGAGTCCAAGGAGTCCAATGAACTTCGTACCCAGGCCTATTCCCAGCCCGTACTTCTCACCAGCCATCTGCTGCGGCCGCGTATCTGCAGGCTCTGGCTTGGGATCTGACTTGTCTTTCATCTCACGGAGCTACTCGCCTCTTGGATGTTCGAGTCAATGCCGCCGAGTCTTCCGGGACCTATCCTAGGGGGTCGGAGTGTATCTCCCAGCACGCAATGCAAACAGGAATGGGAAGACAATTAGGCTCGCTCCGAGAGCCTGTGGGATCCACGGGCTGGGAGCATGTCCCGTTGCTGTTTGGAGCGGTACGGAGACAAGCAGGGCACCAATCAGATCCCCGTCCTTGCGTCCAAAGGCGTACTCAGATCCGTATGTCTCGAGAATGTCCTGCGGTGCGTCCGAAGGGTTCCCATGGCAGCCTGCACACCGCGTCTTGTGGAATATTGGTTTCGCCACTACCCATCTTTCCTCATCCTGAATGACTTGTACTCCTGACCATTCTTCCAATTCGGTGTGTTGGAGAAACACGTTCAAGACCTCTAGCTCCGCCGCATCGGCGAGGTTTCTCCTGTTTCGGGGATCAAAGCAACTATGCTTGAAATGATAGTCAGGATATTGCTCCCGAATTCTGTTGAACACATTTCGCGCGCCGAATGAAGAGGACATAGCTTCTACGACAAACGTCTCTTTCCCGAATTCTTCCCAGAGAGCGGGCTTGATGATCTTGCTTGTGACATGGCGGTCTGCTTCCATCGCAGTCAACAGGACGTAGGCTCTGTCCTCGGCAATGCGTCTTCTACTACGGTTGTCGATCTTCTGCTGCACCAACAGCATGCCTGCCATCGCGGCGAGGCACACCAACCAAGCCAGAGGAGTTCTCATCGCCCATGCTCCTTGCGGTGAGCACGCGTGACACCTTTCGGTGCAACCTGGCCCACGAACGAGATTCCATTCACAGCTATATTCGTCCGGGGCTGCTGCTCCCTTAGGTCCTTCGCCCTGGAGGCCGGTAGCCTCCGCTGGCGCCACTACTGTCTTGACCGCAGGTTAGGGGTGGGGGGGGATCCATGGGACATAGGCTGACGATTGCGGTAACGCATAGGAAGTTCCAGCCACTTGTGGGCAGTGATGCCGAGGAGCGCGGGAGTGGGCCCTCGGTGGCTGCGGTCCCGTGCGCGTCCCGGCATCCGAGGGTCCGAGCAGGTAACGGGGGCGGGACCCGTGCGGAGCGGTGAGAGCGTGGCCGGAGGCGGTGGATTCTGGGTGCCCTGCACCGTGTGATCCTGGTATGATCATGGTGCCACGTGCGTTGGAGGGTCACATCATTGCCCACCGCCTGACGATCGTTGTGGTCCTGGGGATCATCGCCTGGACTCCTGTGCTGGATGCGTCCAGTCCGCCCTATCCGGGCATGCACCACCCCGTCCCCGACACGGCCATGGAGAGGCCGCTACCGCCAACCTACCCGCCACCCGGCAACATCCTCGTCTCTCCCGGCGAGTTCTGCCGTGCGGACGGTGTGATCCTCACCTACGAGACCGCATTCAGCAGCACCGACATCATTGTCGATCTCGCCTACGTCGTGGCTCAGCAGGACACCGTCTACATGATCTGCAAGAGCGGCACGACCCGCAGCCAGGCGATCGCTGAGCTCACGGCAGCGGGTGTGGACATGGACCGCGTGCGGTTCATCATCTACCCGCAGCTTTCGGACAACAGCATCTGGGTGCGCGACTACGGTCCCGTCTACCTGTGCGAAGACGGGGACAAGGCGATCGCGGACTTCTGGTATCCCTTCACCTCGGATGACGACGTCCCGATCGCCATCGGTGCCGAGTTCGGATTGCCGGTCTACACCAACGATCTGCTGCATTCCGGGGGCAACTTCATGACCGATGGCAACGGCATGGGCTTCGCCACCGAGATCGTCTACGAATACAACTCCAGTTACACGCACGCGGAGGTCCGAAGCATCTTCCGGAGCTACTGCGGCATCGATTCTTTGGTGGTCTTGCCCAAGCTTGATGTTGAGAACACCAAGCACATTGATGTCTTCTGCAAGCTTCTCGACGACACCACGTTCATCGTCGGCGAGTACGCAGCCCCGGGGGACGGCGCAGGCAACAACTACTACATTCTGAACGATATCGCGGCGCAGCTGGACACGCTGCGCAATCTGGATGGCCGGGAGTTCGACGTGGTGAGGATTCCCATGCCGCCCTACGAAGGCGGCGGCTGGGCACCCACGCGCACCTACACGAACTCGCTTCTCGTCAATGACCGGGCCGTGGTGCCTGTCTATGGTCAGGAGACCGATGACGAGGCGCTCCAGATCTACCAATCGATCTTGCCCGACTACGAGATCATCGGCTTTGACTCGGAAGAGATCATCCAGCGCGCGGGGGCCGTGCACTGCATCTCCAAGCTTCATCACAGCGACAATCCGCTCATCGTGTTCCACGCGTCACTGTCGAGCGTGCCCGCGAACGAAGAGGTTCCGGTCGCCTTCCGCGTCAATCCGGGATTCCCGAACACGTTCGCATCCGTTTACTACCGTCCCGAGAGCGAAGAGGATTTCGTCGAGGTTCCGGCCGCGATTCAGAACGGCGTGTGGCAAGCCGTGTTGCCGCCGATGTACGAGGACTTCGAGTATTACCTTGCGGCGACCGCCTCCTGCGGCGGACATGAGTTCCCGGTCGCTCTGCCCGCCGATGCTCCGTCATCAACCATCGCGGTCGAGGTCACCGGCACCGCGCACGTGGACGTGGCCGATCGACCGCGGCTCGACCTTCGCGCGCAGCCCAGCCTGATCAGATCCACAACCCAGCTCCGGTTCCAGTTGGCAGAGGCGGGGGATGCGAATCTGGCGATCTATGATTCCCGCGGCAGGTTGGTGAGAACTTTCGCGCCACTCCGTTCGGAGGATGGCGTGGTGCACTGGGACGGATCTGACCATCGGCTCCGCCGGGTGAGCCGCGGCGTCTACTTCTGCCATCTGCGGAGTCGGGACCGTATCGCGACGGTCAAGCTGCTGCTTGTTGAATAGGGGCCTCTCAACATGAGAGCAGGTTCGCGCAGCGCGGCCGAGGAAGAGGGATGGGTGAAGCAGCCGCGTAATCACTCGTGGAGCACGGACTTGGGTGATCAGAACCAGACCGGGAGCGGCTGATCGGGTGCGGCGCAAAACGCCCCCGATGAGCATGCTTCAGCGTCGCTCCAAATCAGAGGCGGTGGATTCCGGGGGGAGCCCCTCTTGACCGG
>JAUWTE010000426.1 GCA_030609765.1 Acidobacteriota bacterium | reverse complement strand
AGCACGCTCTCTGGCTTCGTGATGTGGCGAGACCCGTACTCCATGCGTCCGCTCTCGTAGCTGATGTCCGTCAAGCTCAAGAGCGGCTCGGGGTAGCCGCGTCGATGCCGCCACAGGCCGCTCACCGGGTCCATCTCGTACTGGGGCACCAGCGTCCAGCCCACGTCCGCCCCGAACCTCACCGCATCGATGAGGAAATCGACGACGGTTTCAGAGATGAAGTAGTTGAAGTTGACCCGTATCCAGCCGGGACGGACGCCTTCGTAGCCTTGCTGGAGAACTTTCTCGAATTCCTCCGAGGCCGTGTGCTCGATCCCCAGCAAGCGGTGGCCGTAGGGGCCGGCACAGGAACACCCGCCACGAGCCTGAATACCGAACAGATCGTTCAGGAGCGGCACGACGAAGTTCCAATGCAGGTACTGATCACCGTAGCGGATCACGAATGAGACAATCGAGATTCTGTCGCGGTCCCTGGTACACAAGATCTTGATGTTGGGATGATCGTTCCAGGCCTCGATGCTGCGCTTCACGAGCTGTTCTTCACGGCCGTGGATGTATTCCACCCCGACTGCGTCCTTGAGCTGAAATACCAGGCCCGCCCGGATCGATCCGATGATGTCGGGGGTGCCGCTTTCCTCACGAGCCTCGATGTCGGTCGAGTAGCGATGATCCTGCTGATCGACCCACGATACGGTGCCGCCACCCGGCGCGGTCGGGATGATATTGGTGCATAACTTCTTCTTGACCACCAGAATGCCGGGCGAGCCCGGGCCACCGACGAACTTGTGTGGCGACAAGAAGATGGCATCGAGGTATGTCGAGTCCGAGTTCATCCTGATTGGCACGTAGGGTGCCGCGCAGGCATAGTCCCAGAAGGCCAGGGCTCCCTGCTCGTGGAGCATGCGGGTGATCGTTTCGACGTCCGAAACGATGCCGGTGACGTTGGAGGCGGCTGAGAAGCTGCCGATCTTGAGCTTGCGGACAGAGTAGTTGTGCAGCTCTCTCTCGAGATGCTCCAGGTCGATGCCGCCGTCGGGATCGAGGTCGATCGCCACGACTACAGCCGTTGACTCGCGCCACGGCAGTTCGTTGGAGTGATGCTCGTAGGGACCGACGAAAACGATGGGTCGGTCCTCTTCGGGAATCTGGTTGCCGAGCTCGTACTCCGCTTCCAGGTTGCCGGGGATGCGAATGTTCAGGATGTCGACGAGCTTGTTGATGGCACCCGTGGCGCCCGTGCCGCAGAAAATGACGGCGTCTTCCTCGGTCGCGCCCACTGCTTTGCGGATAATCTCGCGAGCTTCCTCCCGGAAGTGGGTGGTTTGCAGACCGGTGCCCGAGGTTTCGGTATGGGTGTGGGCATACTTTGGCAACACCTCGTTGTAGATGTACTGCTCGATGAAAGAGAGACTGCGGCCCGAGGCGGTGTAGTCGGCGTAGGTGATCTTCCTGCGGCCATAGGGGCCATCGAGTGCCTCATCGTCACCGATGATCGAGTCACGGATAGCCTTGATGAGGTCTTGTCGTGCTGCGTCGTGCATCAGGTCATTCATCCAATTCGAGGTCGTTGTAGCGGGCAAACACGGAACCCGTCGAGAGCGGCCAATCGCCTACCGCTCCCCACCCTCTCGCTTCTTCACCCGCTCGAGCGGCTCCTCGGTTCTGGTCGGCCTGAAGGCTTCCCTGGTCTTCAGATTGAAGCTATCGCCAGGGGCGAGGAAGTAGAAAGGTCCCCCTCTTCCTCCCGGCTGGTCTTCCAGGAAGCTGTCGGCGTCGTAGATGGCCACGTAGCCCTGCCCCATGACGTCGAAATTGTCGCCACGCACCACAATGGCGGTGTTCTCGTCGATACCGATCCCGAGCAGCTCCGGGCGAGCTTCGACAATCATGAGGAGATCGAACTGGCGATTACGCCGCAGCAGATGCTGGTCGATAGCGGTGTTTTTGAGGAAGCCGAGCCCTTCCAGGTGGTCCCCCATCATGATCGTGTTACCGCTGGTGTCGCCGCGCGCCAGGTAGGAGCCCTGAATGGTCGCCCCCGCCGACGAGCCGCCGATAACACCGCCTCGTTCAAGCAGGTTCCACAGCTCCTCGTGCACCTTCGTGTCCATGTAGGCGTCCGCGAGGTGCCACTGGCGGCCGCCGTTGAACCAGACGCCTCGCGCCTCGCGGATCGGCTTCACGAAATCGTCGTTGTTGGCCACAGCTCGGTCCTTTGTATGCAGCACCGACAGGTTGGTGGCTCCCGCCGCTTTCCAGCTGGCCAGGCCGGAGCTGTACTCGTCATAGGACTCCCTGCCGCCGGCCGTGGGAATCACCACGATCGGTGCGTCGGGACCGCCAGCGAGCTGCAGGAAGCGCTCCATGATTTGAGGATCCCGCATGGCCCCACCGACGATGACCAATGAGCCGTTCGGTGGGCCGACCTCCGGTGTCTCTTGCTGGGCAGCAGCGGCGCTGATCAGAATGGCGACGCTGGCGAGCGACACGACGAGTAAACGATTCGGCCTCATGGGTCTCTCCTGGGTGGGGGACGATCTGCGCATGTTATCTTGCCCCCGGCTTCGTTGCAGTGCCTCCAGCCCCTACTTCTCAAAGGGTCGCGAATCGTGCGCCACCGCGGCCGCGCAGCCGTGATCTGTTGAGTAGCCCCGGCCAAGGAACAACTCGGTGATGCCCACAATGCGCCAGCTCTCTCTGCTTTCCGCCTTCCTTGTTGTCATGCTGACCGGCGCTGGCTACGCGCCCGCCGCACCTCAGCAGGATATTCCAACTCCCGAATCGGTCCTCGGATTCCAGCCCGGTGCCGACTTCGAGCTCGCCACCTACGACGAATCCCTCGAGTACTTCCGCAGGCTCGACGCGGCCAGTGACCGTATCGAGCTCGTCGAGGTCGGCCGCACCTCGGAGGGCCGCCCCTGGTACATGGCGCTCGTTTCCTCGCCGGAGAACCTGGCCAACGTCGAGCGCTATCGGGAGATCTCGCTGCAGCTCGCCCATCCGGAGGGGCTCAGTGACGAGCAGGCCCGCCGGCTGGCCAGCGAGGGAAAGGCGATCGTGCACATCGACGGCGGCCTGCATGCCACCGAGGTGGCTCATACCCAGCACACCATCCAGCTCGCCTACGACCTCGTGGCCGGCGAAAACGACCCGGAGATCCAGGCCATTCTCGACGACGTGATCGTGATGTTATGGCCCTCGGTGAATCCCGATGGCCAGAACCTCGTGGCTGAGTGGTACGAGTCGAATCTCGGCACGCCTTTCGAGACCGCGCCCATGGTCGAGCTCTATCAGAAGTACGTCGGCCACGACAACAATCGCGACGCCTACATGCTCAGCATGATCGAGTCGCGCGTCATCGGCCGCACCTGGCGGCATTGGGAGCCTCAGATCGTCTACATCCAGCACCAGTCCTCGCCATTCCCGACGCGCATCTGGTTGCCGCCGTTCGCGGATCCGATCGCGGCGCAAGTGCACCCGCTGATGTCACGCACCGTCAACTTCATCGGCATGGCGATGGCTCAGGCCCTCGAGGAGCGCGGTCAGGTCGGTGCTACTCACATGGTCCCCTTCGATGCCTGGTATCCGGGGTACATCGACTACCTGCCCATGCTCCAGAACAGCGCGGCCTTCTGGACAGAGACCGCCCTCTACCGGTACGCCACCCCCAACTTCTATTCGATTTCCGATGTCACGGCTCGGGGTGGGGATCT
>JAUWTE010000523.1 GCA_030609765.1 Acidobacteriota bacterium | reverse complement strand
CGGATGAGAGACTGCGCGACGGCGAGCAGCGGTTTCGTCTCCAGGGGGCGGCGCTGGAGAGTGCAGCCAACTCGATCATGATCACCGGCAGGGACGGCAGAATCGTGTGGACGAATCCGGCCTTCACCTCCATGACTGGATACGCGGCCGAGGATGCGGAAGGGGAAAACCCACGTGTTCTCAAGTCGGGGCGTCACGATGACGCTTTCTACGAGGAGATGTGGGAGACAATTCTTTCGGGCCGGGTGTGGGGCGGGGAGATCATCAACCGGCGCAAGGACGGAAGCCTCTATACCGAGGAAATGACCATCACGCCGGTACGTGACGAAGCCGGTGCCATCTCACATTTCATCGCCATCAAGCAAGACATCAGCGATCGCAAGAGCTTGGAAGCGCAGCTCCGGCAGGCGCAGAAGATGGAGGCCGTGGGCCAGCTCGCCGGCGGAATCGCGCACGACTTCAACAACCTGCTGACCGGCATTATCGGCTATACGCAGCTCCTCAAGAGCAGAGCCGAGGAGGATACGGGGCTTGGTGACGATCTTCGGAAGATTGGAGATCTCGCTGAACGTGCCGCGTCTCTGACTCGGCAGCTTCTGGCCTTCAGCCGAAAGCAATCGCTACGACCCCAGGTCGTCGACCTCAACAGTCTTCTCGACAGGGCTTCCGACATGCTCGTGCGCTTGCTTGGTGAGAATATCGAGTTGGTGTTCGAGCCCGAACCCTACCTGTGGCCAACGCGTGTGGATCCCGTGCAGATCGAGCAAGTGCTCATGAACCTCGTCGTGAATGCGCGTGATGCCATGCCCGATGGAGGGACCTTGACCCTCGAGCTCGCCAATGCCGAGTTGGCCACGGAGCAGGCAGCCCGTCAGGCAGGCGTCCAGCCGGGTTCATATGTAACGCTCTCGGTCAGTGACTGCGGGCACGGCATGGATGCGGACACTGTTGCACGCATCTTCGAGCCGTTCTTCACGACCAAAGAGGTGGGGAAGGGTACCGGGCTGGGCCTGCCGACAGTTTATGGGATCATCACCCAACACGGCGGCAACGTGTTGGTGTTCAGCGAGCCCGACAGGGGAACGACGTTTCGAATCTACCTGCCACGCGTCGAAGGTGATGCCGGCATGTCGCTCGAGGCGAAAGGTGAAGATGCCGCAGCGGGCGGAGACGAGACAATTCTGGTGGTCGAGGACGAGAGGCGTGTGCTCGATGTCGTGCGCCGGGTGTTGGAGGAACAGGGATATGATGTTCTGACCGCTGAGCGTCCCGAGGAAGCCGAGGCATTGTTCGCAAGAATGGGTGGGGGCATATCGTTACTCCTGACGGACCTGGTGATGCCTGGAATTGGCGGTCGCCGGCTGTATGCGAAGCTGAAACAGAGCAACTCCGAGCTGAAGGTGCTCTACATGTCGGGGTACCCTGAGCGGGTGGCGGCGCATGGCGAGAGGCCGAACCTCGATGAGCCATACTTGCAGAAGCCCTTCGGCCCCGAGGAGCTAGCCCGAGCTGTTCGCGGAATACTGGATACCTAGAGAATGATCGAACCTGCAAATACAAGAATCCTCGTGGTCGATGACGAGCCCTACGTCCGCGAAATCCTGCGGCGCTGGCTCGAGGCGGAGGGGTACCAATGTGCGCAGGCGGAGAATGCCGAAGAAGCTCTCGAGGAGTTGCACCAGAGCGACTACCACCTCCTGATCTCTGATATCCGTATGCCGGGAATGTCAGGTCTCGAGCTGTTGGTGCGCCTCCGCTCGCAGTTGCCGGACATTGCCGTGATCATGGTGACAGCCGTAGACGATCGGTCCACCGCTGTCACGGCCCTGGAGCTGGGTGCCTATGGGTATGTGATCAAGCCCTTCGGTCGCAACGAAGTGCTCATCAATGTTGCCAATGCCCTCGAACGGCGTCGCATGGATCTGGCAGGGCGCGACTACCAGCAGCTTCTCGAGGACGAGGTCCGTGAGCGAACCGCTGAGATCCAGCGCCGCGAGGAAGAGATCTCCCTGCGCCTCATCTCGGCCGCGGCGTTTCGCAATGAGGAGACCGGCGCCCACATCCGTCGCATGGGTTTGTACGCGGAGCTCTTGGCCTCCGCTCTTACCTGGAGGCGCGAGGAGATCGAAGCGATCCGTCTGGCGGCTCCCATGCACGACGTCGGCAAGATCGGAATCCCCGACACCATCCTGCTGAAGCCGGGGGATCTGACGACCAAAGAATTCCAGATCATCAAGACCCATACTCAGATCGGCGCCCACATTCTCGAAGGCTCGAAAATTCCATTGTTGCGCTTGGCCAAGGAGATCGCCCTGTCGCACCATGAGAAATGGGATGGGTCCGGATATCCTCGCGGGCTCCATGGCGATGCCATCCCCGCGCCCGGTCGCCTTGTAGCGGTGGTTGACGTTTACGACGCACTCGTGCACGACCGCATCTATCGACCTGCGATGACCGAGGACGCAGCAGTGGAAATCATGATCAACGGCCGAGGCAAGCACCTCGACCCGCGCCTCCTCGACACCTTCCTGGATCTTCTGCCGGAAATTCGGAGCATCCAGGAGCAAGTTACCGACGAGGCAGAGGTCAGATGAGCCGTGACAATGAACAATTCTCTAGTAGGCCGTGGCGTAGCCAGACCCATCACACCTTCACGACGGCCTGCTTGGTTGATGAAGGCACCAGCCTTCTCGCCGAGATGCTCCTGCT
>JAUWTE010000079.1 GCA_030609765.1 Acidobacteriota bacterium | reverse complement strand
TTCGGGTGCTCGACGTACTGACAAGTACGTCTCCGCGCCCGAATCGGCGCGCGCCTTGCCCTCACACGCCCTCGCACTCGCTCGCTACGCCACCCGTTGAGAAATCCGGGCTAACCGAGGAATTTCTCGCGCTGCTCCATCCGTCGCAGGGCCAGAAAGAGCAGGAGAGCGCCGGCGGCGAACACCCCCAGGCGGTTCAGTAGCACTTTCTCGTACCAGAGGAACTCCGCCCCACCCGCGGGCATCTCGAAGGGATTCATGAAGATGTAGTAGCTCGTGCCCTCGAAGAGCTCCGAGGTCATCAGCACGAGCAGCAGGACTCCCACGCCCAGCATTCCGGCGGTATTGGCTCCCCGGGCATAGGCCGAGAAGAAGAACGTCACGTTGGCGAACAAGAAGGCGGGCAGAAAGGCGTTCAGCCCCCCCAAGATGAAGGGAAACTCAGCGAAGAAGAAATAAGAAATGGTGCTCATCACCAGCAACGCCAGCAGCAACACCGCGTACACCGAGAGGAGCCGCACGATCCAGATCAGGTAGTGGGAGCTGGCGGTACTGAACAATGTTTCGAGAGTCTGCCTGTCTCGCTCCTTCGCCACCAGGTCCATCGCCAGATAGATCCCCAACACTGAACCGGGGAGCTCGAGGAGAACGAAGAGCGCACCCTCCACGCTGAGTCCCTCCCCCGGCTGGTACACAGAGAGCACATACAGAAGCACGTAGTAGGTCAGAACGCCGGCCGTCATGAAGAAGATCTTGCGCCGAAACGTGATGCGGAAGCTGAGGTAATACAACCGCCAGGTACTCGAAAGCAGATCTCTCCAGCTCAGGACAGTGGTGGACTGCTCCATACCGATCATGCCGGCCCTCTCGGTCATGCCAGCCCCCTCGATTCCTGCAGCAACTGAAGATAGGCGTCCTCGAGTGTGGGCTCGACGGGCTCCGCAGCCAGCCCCTGCATCGGCTGCCGCGCCAGGAAGCGGGCGCGAATGCCTGCCGGAGTTCGCAGGTGGCTGATGAGCCTGAGATCGGGTTCGGCCTCGTGGAAGTCGTCCTCCGAGAGAACGGCCTCCCAAACCCGGTCACGGGCCAGCTCGCGCATCGATCTCGGTGTGCCGGAGTACAGAACGCGACCTTTGTTGAGCACTGCCAGTCGATTGCAGCTCCCGGCAACGTCCTCGACGATGTGGGTGGAGAAGATGATGATGCGGTCCTGGCTCAGCCGCGCCAGCAGATTGCGGAAGCGAATCCGCTCGACCGGATCGAGGCCCGCGGTCGGCTCGTCGACGACGATGACACGTGGGGTATGTAAGAGAGTCTGCGCGATCCCGACCCGCTGCCTCATACCGCCCGAGTAGGAGCCGATCAGGTCGTCTTTACGATCTTCGAGGTGGACCTGCTGTAGGCACCACAGGATCCTGTCACGCCTCTCTACCTGTCCGCGCAGGCCCTCGAGCAGGGCCCTGTAGTCGAGGAATTCATATGCGGACATGTGATCGTAGAGGCCAAACGATTGCGGTAGGTACCCCACGATCCCCTGCAGGCTTTCCCACTCTTTGACATTGATTCCATTCAGCGAAACGGAGCCGTAGGTCGGCTCGAGAACGCGAGTAACGACGAGCATCAGCGTCGTCTTGCCGGCACCGTTCGGTCCGAGCACACCGAACATGCCTTTGCCGATCTCCAGGTTGACGCCGATGAGTGCCTGGAAAGGTGGCCGGCGCACGCCGATGAAGGGCACCTTCGACGCTGCCTTGTAGACATTTCCGCGGACGCGCGGGAGCCGCCCCGTCATTCTGTCGATATTGACCTCACCTGTACGCACCCTCTTCGCCAGCCAGCGCACGAACAGGATCACCAGCCACAGGCAGATCGAAGCCAGCGTCACCGACAGAAGACCGATGCGCCACTGGATGTAGTCGAAGAACGTGAAGGCGAAGGCCAACCCGGCTGCGATTCGGAAACCTCGTCGAGGCCGCGTCAACTCCCGCGGCAACAGGACCACGATCGAGCTAGCCAGGTGAGCGACCAGCGTCCAGGTCGCCAGTGCAAGCAGGTAGACCCACACTCGATCCTCGAGGTAGAAGAGCATGAGGATCATGAGAACGAGCAGGGGCAACTTCCAGCTCAGCCCCTCCTTGATCGCGGCACGATCAACTGGATCCTCACCTGCATCCAGGAGAATGGCCGTGCGGCGCTCGAACCGGCCCCAGTCGCGGCGCAAGCGCCCGGGTGCGCCATAGATCTTGGTCAGCGTGTTCAGCCGGATCGTGCGAATCGGCTCGACCGCCTTCCTGGCAGCCACACGCAGCCGTCGCAAGCGCTGGACAATCCACACCATCGTCAGGAAAGCGAACCAGAACGGCACCACCACCAAGGCCGTCCAGTAGATGCTCTCGTAGCGCAGGTGAAAGGCGTAGGAGGTCGCGGCAGTGGCCAGGGTGGCGATGGACACACCAATCCAACCCATACTACGTAGCCATTCCTTCACCTGATCGATGCCCATATAGGCAACAGGAATGAAGATCAGTGTCGAGACCATCGAAACGGAAAGGCCGCCCAGAATCGTGATGGCAAACGGGGGCCAGATCTCGTAGTCGCCACCGAACTTCATGGCCAGAGGCAATACGCCGAGCAGCGTCGTGGCAGAGGTCATCAGGATCGGGCGCACCCTCGATCGCCCAGCCACCAGCACGGCGCGCTCCCGCCTGTACCCATGCCGTGATCGCAGCGTCGAGATGGCGTCGATCAGGATGATTCCGTTGTTGACGGCGATGCCGATCAACACCACGAGCCCGAGCAAGGCCATGGGCCCGGCCTGCGAGGTGAGCCCCGTACCCGAGAGGATCAGCGCCCACACAGAGCCGATCGCAGCCGTTGGCAAGGTACAGAAAATCACGATCGGCGAGGCGAACGACTCGAACAGCGAGGCGAGGATCATATAGACGAGGATTGCCGCGATCCCCATCATCCAGTAGTAGACAGTGTCGACCTCTCCCTCGATGATCTCTATGGAATAACCCTCGGGCAGATACAGGTCCTGGGCCATCACCCGCACCATCCGTCGTGCCGCGTCGAGACGTGGCTGGGAATCGAGCACCTCGTCGAGGAAGTTGTAGCTGACCACGACCCGCCGCGTCCGGTCGGTGCGCAAGATGCTGCGCCGGCCCTCATCCGTGCGAACGCGGGAGACCTCCTCCATCGGCGTAAACTCACCGCTCGGCGTGAGGATCGGCAGTCGCCGCAGGTCATCGACGTCGATCTGTTGGGTTTCGGGATCTTCGACAGGACGCACCTCGATCGGGGTCTCGGTGCCGTCCGCCTCGAGGAACGCGATCGACGTCCGGAACCCCTCGACGCTGGAGCCCTCGATAGCACCCAGCAGATCTCCGATGTCGATGGCCCGATCGAACATGGCCACGGCATCAGGGATTACCTGGACCTCGGGAGCACTGCGCTGCACATCACTCTGAACCGAGTTGACGTCGATGTCCTCGACCTCTTCGAGCCGGTAGAGGAGGTCCTCGGCGATCATCTGCAGGGTGGCGAAATCGTGGCCCCGAACAACCGCCATCTCACTCTGGGCCCCGAAATCGAGACTGAAGCCCCCGGAGCCGCTGCTGCCCCCGATGCGGGCCCCGCCACCGCCCCCACCCAAGCCCGTCGGCGGATCGTATCCAACTACCGCGTCGGGAATCTCGCTCGTATCCTCTTCCAGCTGATCCTTGAGCTGATCGACCGATACGCCTTCCGGCCGGTCGGCCAGGGCGACGAGCTGTACCGAGACACTCCCCTGCCTCTCTTGCACGCTGGTGATGAAACGCTCGACGCCATCGAGCTCGCGGATCGCATCTTCAACCTTGCGGACGACCTCATCTGTGACCTCCAACGTGGCGCCATCAGCAAGGCTGGCGTAGACAGTGAACTGGCTCTCTTCCTGCATGACCTCCTGCTGCAGCATCAGAAAGAAGGCGGCAATCAGGCTTACGAGCAAAACCACCCCGACGATCACACTGACCCGTACGCGGTGCCGGAGGCCTGCCTTGAGCAGGACCGTGTACATTCCCATCAGACGTCCCGTGCCGAGAGGACGCAGTGATTTCTGCGACAGGGTCCGGGCCCCGAGCATGGGGATCAAGGTCAACGCCACCAGCAGAGACGCAAGCAGGGGAAACGTTATCGAAAGAGCCAGATCGCGGAGGATGTCCTGAAAGTCACTCTGGATGAAGACTACGGGCAAAAAGACGGTCACCGTGGTCGCGGTGGAGGCTACGACAGCTCGGGTTACCTCGGCGGTGCCATCGCGCGCCGCGCGCCGGGGCGACTTGCCACGCTCGAAGTGCTTGAAGACACTCTCCATCACGACGATGCCGTTGTCGGCGAGCATTCCCATCGCCAGAGCCAGGCCGCACATCGACAAGACGTTGAGCGACAAGTCCCATGCGTACATGAGGTTGAACGTGAGAAGGAGTGAGGCAGGGATCGCCAGCAGAAGAACCGCCACGAAGCGAACGTTGCGCAAGAAGAGAAACAGCACAACGAGGCCCAGGATCAGGCCGACAATGGCCGCCTGAACGAGGGTTTCGAGGGCACCCTGCATGAGCTCTGCCTGGTTCTGGTTGACCAGCAGCTCGATGTTCTCAGGCGCCAAATCCACATTCAGGCGCCCCACCGTGTTGACCAGCTCGTCGGCCACATCAATGAGATTGGCCTCGTCCTCCTTGAGAATCCTTATGCTGACCGCCGACATGCCGTTCACCCGGCTCAGGTCGGTGCGCTCTTGGAGCCCGCGGCGAACGATAGCCATGTCCCCGAGGCGCAGGGGCACCGTGGCATCGATCATTACCTCACGGATCTCACGCAGGCTGGTGAACTGACCATGCAGGCTTACGGGATATGCATGGTTGCCGTCGTAGACCCTGCCGACGTAGGCCCGGGGCTGATTCACGCTGTTGATTGACGTCCGCACGCGCCCTGGAGAAATACGATGGGCCTCCATCTGGTCGAGGTCGAGGATAACCTCGATGGCGCTGCGCTGACCGCCGAGAACAGTGGCGCTGACCACGCCCTCCACGGCTTCGAGCTCCGGCCGGATCTTCTGTTCGGAAAACTCCCGCAGCCAGTTGATGTCGCCTTCACCCAGCACCTGAATGTCCATGACCGAGGAGCTCAGCATGGAGGTGTCGAATCGCTGCACCATGATCTGTGTCAGCTCGGGCAGGCTGGGCTGCAGCCGGTCCATGCGACCCTGCACCTGCAACAGCGCGAACTTCATGTCGGTGCTCGGGGCGAACGAGATCCTCAGCGTACCCTGGCCCATCATCGCTGTGGATTCCATCTCCACCACGCCACTGAGCTCGCTGACCTCTCCCTCGGCCGGCATGATGAGGTCACGCTCTACCTGTTCCGGCGAGTAGGCAGGCTGCGCGAGCGCAACGTAGATTTCCGGGTAGACCACCTCAGGAAGGAGCTCCACCTGGAGCTGGTTCAGCGACACCACGCCGAGCAGACCTACCGCAATAAAGAACATGGCCGTGGTAATGGGCCGGCGAATCGCGAAGGCGGAGAGGCTCACGGCTCGAGGCGGCGCGAGCGCCGGAGCCGGTCGACGAGCTCGTACGCGACGGGAATGACCACCAAGGTCATCAAGGTCGAGGTAACGAGGCCTCCGATCACGGCGATCGCCATGGGCGCCCTGAGCCGGGCCCCCTCACCGATGCCGATCGCCATCGGCAACAGCGCCAGAATCGTCGTGGCACTGGTCATCAGAATCGGCCGCAGGCGGTCCTGGGCCGCTTGCAGGATTGCTTCCCTCACCGTATCGACCTGGGCTCGGAGCTGGTTGATGCGGTCGACGAGAATGATGGCGTCGTTCACCGCGATGCCTCCCAGCATGATGATACCGAGATAGGCCATCACGCTGAGCGGCTCACCCAGCCCCCAGAAAGCGAACACCACACCTACGCCCGCAAGGGGCACGGTAAGCATGACGGTGAATGGGTGCACGAGAGATTCGAACAGAGATGCCATCACCATGTAGACGAGAATCACCGACAGGAGCAGAGCGAATCCCAGAGCACGGAACGACTCAGCTCTCTCGCGCTCCTCGCCCCCCACCTCGGCGCGGTAGCCGCTGGGCAGGATCGTGTCGGCCAGAACCGCCTCGACGTCTACCATCGCCTCGCCCAAAACGGCACCCTCTACCAGGTATCCGCTGATACGGCCCACACGCCGCTGTCCCTCACGGAGAATCTCCCTCGGTCCTTCGACAATGCGAGGCTCAGCAACGTCCCCCAGGGTGAGGACAGCGCCATTCGGCGCACTGATGAGAATCTGAGTCAATTCGTTCAGGTCGACATCTTCGTAGCCGACACGCAGGTTGCGCGAGCGCTGGTCCCTCGACAGCTCACCCGCGACCACCCCGGAGAGACGCTCTTCCAGTATCTGCATGAGGGCTTGCGGGGTGAGCCCGAAGGAGGCGGCCACGTCATCGCGGAGCACCAGGTCGATCTCCGGTCGCCCACCCTGGAATGTCGTACGCAAGTTGTACACGGCCGGCAGGGCGTCCAGACGGTCGGCTAGCTCCGAGGTCAAACGTTGCAGGGTGTCGAGGTCATCGCCCGCGATCTCGATTTGGATCGGCGCGGCGCGGGAGCCGATGATCCCCTCGAGTGCCGTCTCGTGAAGTCGGTATCTCACCTCGATTTCGGGGAGGGTAGCTAGGTGGGTATCGACCGCTTCGACGAGCTCGCCCAGCGTGCGGCGCTCGCCTGACTTCAGGGCCACCGACAACGTCGCCCGGTTCGGTCCTGTGGGCTCACCGACGTTTGACAACCGGGCGGGATCGATTCCCGAGCGCGCGTAGATCGAGTCGATATCTTCCGCGCCGATCTGCTTGATCATGTCGCCCACCCGGTTCGCAACCCGGTCGGTCATCTGCAACCGGGCGCCCTCGGCCAGAGCCAGGTCGACATGGACGAGGCCCTGATCTTCCCGTGGAATGAACTCGGCCGGAATCGTTCGACCCACGTACACCGTGACGATCAGCGAGGCGGTGATCAGCGCCAGCACGAGGAACTTGCGATTCAGAACTGCCGCAAGGAAGGTGCCGTATCGCTCGCGACCAGCCGTGCTGCGCGGTACCGCACGAACCCGCAGGATTCTCGAGGCGAGCGCCGGAACAGTCGCCATGGCTACCGCCAACGATGAAAGCAGCGAGAAAGCCACCGTCAACGCCTGCTCCTTGAACAGCTCACCGACAATTCCATGCAAGTAAACGATCGGCAGAAAGACCGAAACGGTCGTCAGTGTGGAGGCCAGGATCGCCACGCCCACTTCGCTCGCTCCGCGCGCCGCGGCGGTCCGGGCGTCGGAGCCCGCCTCTAGATGGCGATAGATGTTTTCGATCACCACGATCGCGTTGTCGACCAGCATCCCGGCGCCCAGGGCCAGGCCACCGAGGGTCATGATGTTCAACGTAAGACCCTGGAAGTACATCAGGGTAAAGGTGGCGAGGATGGAGATCGGAATCGCCAGGCCGATCACTAGCGTCACCGTCCAATTACGAAGAAAGAGCAACAGCACGCCCACCGCCAGGAGGGCACCGTAGAACGCTGCCTCCTCGACCTCCAGTACAGCTTGCTCGATGAAGCGGGCCTGGTTCTCGACCTCGGTAAACTCGAGCTCGAGCAGATCGAGGGAGATTTCATCCAGTGCCTCGAGAACAACCTGCACGACGGCCACAGTACCGGCATCCGCCTCCTTGTAGATCGCCAGCCCGAGACACTCGACGCCATTCAGGCGCACGATGGTTTCCCGCTCCGGATATTCGAGTGCAACTCGCCCGACTTCCCTCAGCCGCACCGGCACACGCAGGGTCGTTACGGTGGTGGCGGTGGCAGCGGCAGCGGGTTGATTCGCCGCGCCCGCCCCAGTCTGCGCTTCAGTGGCGGTGACCTCTCGCTCACCGACGATCAACTCCTCGACGTCGGGAATGCCCGCCAGACGCCCAAGACCCTTCACCTGGAAGGACTGGTCGCCCTCCTCGATGGTGCCTCCGGAGATGTCCTGGTTGGCCGCCTGCAGGCGCTGCACGACCTGGCTGGCGGTGAGGCCAAAGGCTTCGAGCAGATAGGGATCCAGGTATACGCGGATCTCCTTTTCCGCGTCACCCTCGATCTCGGCCGAAGCTACTCCATCGAGTGCCTCGATCTTCGGCTTGACGATCATCTCGACAGTGCCCAGAAGGGCATCGAGGTCCTGCTGTCCGGAGGATGTAACGGCGATTCGCGCCACAGGCAGGGCCTGCGGATCTTCCTGGGTGACGCTGAGCGTTTCGATGGCCTCGTCGATGCCGTAGGGGCCGACCTTCTTCTGGACATCGAGCAAGGCGAAGTCCATGTCGGCTTCCCAGCTGAACTCCGCCACGACGACCGACTGCCCCGACCGCGTGACCGAGTAAACCCGCTCCACACCGGACAGCGTGCTGATGTCACGCTCCAGACGGCGCGTGTAGCGTTCCTCCATCTCTTGGGGTGACTTGCCCGGAGCCTGCAAGTCGACGGTGATGACCGGCGTCTGGATGTTGGGGAGCAGATCGGTTTCCAACCCACCGAGCGAGATCCAACCCAGCAAGACTACCCCCAAGGTCGCCATGGCGACGGTTACCGGGTAGCGGGTTGAGAACTCGGGTAAGGACATCAGCGTCCCGGCCCGGATTGGCCGGTTACTTGAACCTCCGTGCGGGAACGCAACGTCTCGTAGTTGCTGGTGATGAGCCGTTCACCCTCGCTCAGTCCTTCGAGCACCTCCACGAACATTTCGTCCTCCAGCCCCGTCGTGATCTCGCGCATCTCGGCAACGCCTCCTTGCGCGATGAAGACCACCTGCCGGTTCTGCCTGCTGAGGATGAGCTCGCGAGGAATGATCACTACGCCGGCCCTCGTTTCGGTAACGATCTCCGCTCTGACGAACATCCCTGGCCGCAGCACCAAGTCCGGGTTGTTCACCGTGGCCTCGACGCGGAAGGTCCTCGTGGTCGGGTTCAGAGCCGGATCCATAATCGTGATCTCACCGGCGAAGGTCAGGTCGGGGAAAGCGTAGTTGACAATGCGAACGGGCTGCCCCAGTCGCACCGTGTTGATCTGAGAATTCGGAATGTTCAGATCGACGAGGACTCGCGAGTAGTCGACGACCTTGCCGATGACAGTGTTCTGCTGAACGAGCGTCGACTCGGTGATATCGGCAAGCTCGGTGAGGAAGCCCGCTATCGGAGCGAGGATCTGCATCTTGTCGAGCTGGATGTAGGCGTTCTCCAGGTCGGCGTTCGCGTCGACCAAGATCTTGCGGGCATTGTCGACGTCGGTCTCGATACCCAGCCCCTCTTCGAACAGAGCCTGCTTGTCCTCCAATGCGCGTTGCGCGTTCACGACGGCCAACTCGCGAGACTCCTGCCGTACGCTGACCAGCCACTCGTCGCTCTCGATCCGGGCAATGAGCTGCCCCGAGGCGACACGGCTGCCCTCCTCGAGCCGGCGGCCACCGCTGGACTGCGAGAAGAACAGGTCACCTTTGACCTCGGCGATGAGCTCGGCAACGTGCAACGGCAGCAGGCTGCCGGTGGATTCGACCGTCGACTCAATAGTGCCCACACCCACCGGCATTACCGTGACAGGGACGGTGAGGTTAGCGACACGCTCTTCGGGTGCGTCCTCACAGGCAACGATCGCAACCGCGAGCAGCAAGATCAGGAGCTTCGTTTTTCGAGCATCGATTCTCATGCAAGTCACCGTTGCAGCGTCACGACCTCGACGCTCGGAATGTCGACGAATCAGGACGCGCCCTTTGGCTTTC
>JAUWTE010000219.1 GCA_030609765.1 Acidobacteriota bacterium | reverse complement strand
TTCTTCTCGCGCAGCAGGCCGAGCAGCACATGCTCGGTGCCGATGTACTTGTGGAACATCTTCTCCGCTTCTTCGGCGGCGTAGGCGAGAACTCGCTTGGATTCGACGGAAAGAGGGATCTCCACGCACGTCGAGATCTTCTCGCGCACCCGTGTGCGCGCCTCAATCTCACTGCGCACCTCTTCCGGATCGACCTTGGAGCGCAGCAGCAGCTGTCCGGTGAGCCCGTTGTTCTCGCGAATCAGCCCGAGCAGGAGATGCTCGGTCTCTATCGTGCGAGAACCCAACTGGCTGGCCTCATAGCGCGCGAAAAAGATCACGCGCCGGGCCCGTTCGGTGTAGCGCTCAAACATGCGTCACAGACTCGGACATCGGGGGCGTGGCCGACACAGACGGCCTTCTGTCTGGCGTGCGCCCCCCATTAGCGCGAGTCACCAGCCGCGGCGCCAGGGACCACCGCAGACTTCGAGTATAGCCGACCGTCTCTCGGCCCTACAAGACAAGCGAAAGGCCATACGGGGTGCTACTGTCCGCCTCCCTACCCTCCAGGAAGCCCCGTTTCCGACGGTTGCAGGATGCCACCGGGCTGCATCTCCAAAACCCGGTCGAACCCCTTCACCAGCGCGGGGTTATGGGTCGCCATGACGATGGCCGCCCCATGTTCGCCCTGCACCTGGGAGAAAAGCTCCATCACCCGCATGCCGGTGGCGATATCGAGGTTACCGGTAGGCTCGTCGGCAAGGAGCAGACTCGGATCCCGGGACATCGACCGGGCAATCGCCACCCGCTGCCGCTCGCCACCCGATAGCTGCCCGGGGAAATGGTGCGACCGTTCCGCCAGCCCCACCTCGTCGAGCAGAGCAGATGCACGCCGGTGCGCCCCTTCGGGCTGTCGCCCGATCAGCATCGGCATCATGACATTCTCGAGCGCCGTGAATTCGGACAGGAGCTGGAAAAACTGGAAGACGAAGCCCACCTCGGCATTGCGGTAGGCGGCGAGCTCGTCCTCCCGCAATTCGGCGATTGATTTCCCGCGAAAGGCGATGGTGCCGGAATCGGGGCGATCGAGGCCACCGAGCAGATGCAGAAGGGTGCTCTTGCCCACGCCGCTGGCACCCAGAACGGCGACACGCTCGCCCGCCGCGATCGACAGCTGTGTCCCGTCCAGCACCCGCAGGACCTTCTCGCCCGACGGGTAGGTCTTCACCAGGTCGATTACCTCGATCAGTGGCGTGGTGTCCACGCCTGACCGACCTTGCACTCGGCTCTGTTCTTGGTCCTGCCCCTGCCGTTGCCCCTGCCCCCGCGTGGCTTCTTCACTCATGGCGCAAGGCCTCGACCGGATCGAGCCTGCTGGCACGCCAGGCCGGATAGATGGTCGCTACGAAGGAAATCACCACCGCCATGAGCCCGACCACGATGAAATCGGCGGGACGTATGAGGAAGGGAACGTGCGAGAGGTAGTAGACCTGCTCGGGCAGAGAGATGAGCTGATAGGTGTCGAAAATCCACGAGAGACCGATTCCGAGAACCAACCCGGAGATCGTGCCGAGCAGACCGATGATCAGTCCCTGCAGCATGAAGATCCACAGGATGGCCCTGCGCGTTGCCCCCATGGAGAGCAGAATGCCGATGTCGCGGTTCTTTTCCATCACCAAAAGAACCAGCGTCGCAACGATATTGAGCGCCGCCACCATGACGATGAGGCTGATGGTCACGAACATGGCCAGGCGCTCGAGGCGCAGGGCCGAGAAGAACACCCGGTTCATCTCGCGCCAGTCCATGACGAAGTAGCCTTCGCCGAGCCGCTCTCGGACGTCCTCCATCACCTGCGGGGTGGCGAAAATATCCTCGACCTTCATTTCGACCAACGACACCGTCGTGCCCATATCGAAGAGGTCCTGCGCCTGCTCGAGATCGATGAGCGCCCAGGTATTGTCGTACTCGAACATGCCCGCTTCGAAGATCCCCGCCACGCGGAATTCGCGGAATCTGATGCCGATGCCCGTGGGCGTCAACAGCCGCGGCGCCGGCGTGATCAGTCGCACTCCGTCCCCTACCCGCACTAGCAACTTCGTTGCGAGATCACGGCCGAGGATGATTCCCGGCCCTTTGCTCTCGTCTATCAGGCCGTCGATGCTGCCCTCCACGATGGAGTCGAGCAACTCGGTGGTGGTCAGCTCCAATTCGGGATCGATGCCCTTGATATTGGCGAACGCGGGCCCGAGCCCGCTGTCGAGCATGACCGACTGGAGAATCGCCGGCGCCGTGCTCACCTCCCCTGGCACGTCCGATGCGGCCTCGAGCACGGCGGCCCAGTCCTCGACCGGATGCCCGCCGCTCTGCCAGATCACGATGTGCGCGTTGGCACCGAGGATCTTCGTCTGTATGTCTTCCTGGAAGCCGGTCAGCAGCGCCAAGGCAACGACCAGAGCACACACCCCCACGGTGATACCGAGCACCGAAACAGCCGTGACAATCGAGGTGAACGCCTGTTTGCGCCGGGCCCGTAAGTAGCGGAGCGCCAGGAAGAGCTCATAGTGTCGAGCTATCAGGCCGGGCTTACGCTCTGACATTGTTTTGAAGCCGGGATGTCGGTTCAGCTCTTCGGCCGCAAGAGCGGAAAGAGAATAACGTCGCGAATCGAGGCAGAGTCGGTGGCGAGCATGACGAGACGATCGATGCCGAAGCCGATGCCGGCTGCCGGTGGCATGCCGTACTCCAGGGCATGAATATAGTCTTCGTCGACATCCATCGCGGGAACATCCGGAGGCCGGTTCACGGCCATCTCTTCCATGCGTAGCCGCTGCTCGCGCGAATCGTTGATCTCCGAGTAGCCATTGGCGACCTCGAGACCACCGCAGAACAGCTCGAAGCGTTCAGCGACCTCGGGCTCATCGGGAACGGTCTTCGAAAACGGTGATGCCTCGCGGGGGACATGTGTAACGAAGAGGGGCGAGGTTACCTGAGGCTGCACCAGACGCCCGAGCGCCGCGTCGAGCATGTAGCCATGACTCATCTCCTCAACCGGGACTTTCCGTTCAACGAGCCAGGCGCGCAACGCCTCGGTGTCGGACAGCAATTCCTCCGGCACACCGCCGATCTCGACGAGGGCCTGCGTGATGGGTATTCTCGCCCACGGTCGCTTGAATGAGATCGTCTGTCCCTGAAACTCGAGATCCACCGACCCGACCACGGTCTCGATAACAGTCGTCAGCAGCTCCTCGGCGAAATCCATCATGCGCCCGTAGTCCCAGTAGGCGGCGTAAAACTCGAGCATCGTGAACTCGGGATTATGAAGCGTGGAGATCCCCTCGTTGCGGAAGTTACGGTTGAGCTCGTAGACGCGCTGGAAGCCACCCACCAGGAGCCGTTTCAGGTACAGCTCCGGTGCGATCCGCATGTAGAGGTCGAGATCGAGGGTGTTGTGATGCGTGGTGAATGGACGCGCCACGGCACCGCCATATACCGGTTGCATCATCGGCGTTTCCACCTCGATGAAGCCGTGTGAGTCCAGATGAGCGCGCAACCCCCGGATGATCGCGGCTCGCGTCTTGAAGGTCTCCCGCACCTCCGGGTTGGCCAGGAGGTCCAGATAGCGTTGCCGGTAGCGAATCTCGGTGTCCTTGAGACCGTGCCATTTCTCCGGCAGTGGGCGGAGAGCTTTCGACAGCAGCGTGAGAGCATCGACGCGAACGCTGAGCTCGCCGCTGCGCGTCTTCATCATCGCGCCCTCGATGCCGACGAAGTCGCCGACGTCGATCTGTTGCCAAAGCGCGAATGCTTCCTCGCCGAGCACATCCTGCCGCACATAGAGCTGCAACCGCTGGTCGCCGTTTTCGAGGTCGGCGAATCCGGCCTTGCCGTGCCCGCGCTGGGCGACGATGCGCCCGGCCAGGCGGGCGCGCGGCTCTTCCTCTTGCAGCCTCTCTTCTTCCCAGCTCTCGTAGAGGCCGCGCAAGGTAGCAACCGTGGTTTCGACCTCGAATCGACGCGGATATGGGTCGATACCGCTGCTTTCGAGCTCGTCGAGCTTCTTGCGCCTGATATCTAGCAGATCAGCTTCCGCCACCGCTGTTTCCTCTGGTAGTTGGAGGGGCTAGCCGTCGAAGCGCTTCAGAAGGAGTGAGGCGTTCGTGCCACCGAAACCGAACGAGTTCGACATCCCGTAGTCGAACGTCAGGTCGCGAGCCTCGTTGGGTACGTAATCGAGGTCGCAGTCGGGATCGGGGTTCTCGTAGTTGATGGTCGGGGGCATCACCTGATTCTGCAGCGCCAGGGCGACCGCACCGGCCTCGACGCCACCGGCGGCACCGAGCAGATGCCCCGTCATCGATTTCGTCGAAGAGACCAACAGCTTGTCGGCGTGGGCGCCGAACACTGCACGGATCGCCATGGTCTCGATCTTGTCGTTCGCCTGGGTCGACGTACCGTGAGCGTTGATATGGCCGACCTCATCGGGTGACACGCCGGCATCGTCCAGCGCCGCCCGCATCGAGCGTATCGCCCCGTTTCCGTCCGGCGGCGGAGCGCTGATGTGGTAGGCGTCGCCCGACATGCCGTAGCCGACGATCTCGGCGACAATGGACGCACCTCGCTCGAGAGCCACCTCCAATGCCTCGAGGACCTACACTCCCGAGCCCTCACCGAGGATGAAACCATCCCTCTCTGCGTCGAAGGGACGACTGGCCCTCTCGGGCTCGTCGTTGCGCGTCGACAGGGCCCGCATGGCGGCAAAGCCACTGATCGCCAGGCCACATACCACCCCCTCGGTGCCGCCCGCGAACATGCCGTCGGCCGCACCGCGAGCGATGATCTTGGAGGCGTCACCGATGCCATGAGCACCTGTGGCGCAGGCAGTGCAGGTTGCGGAATTCGGCCCCTTGAGCTGATGCCGGATCGACACCCAGCCGGCAGCCTCGTTGACGATGAGCCCCGGGATGAAGAACGGGCTCACCCGCCCCGGCCCCCTCTCGAGCAGCGTGCGATGATGAACTTCCATCATCCCCAGGCCACCGATGCCGGAGCCAATGAACGTCCCGTAGCGATCCGGGTCGTAGCTGTCTTCTGCCAGGCCCGCCGCCTCCGCGGCGAACTGACTCGCCGCCAAGGCGTACTGGATGTGGTAATCGACCTTCTTCAGGTCCTTTTTGGTTACAAAGTCGAGGGGCTCGAAATCCTGGATCTCACCGGCGATCTTCACGGTGTATTCAGCGGCGTCGAACTTGGTGATCCGACAAACGCCGTTCCGGCCCTCGAGAAGGCCCTTCCAGGTCTTATCCGTACCCACCCCGAGAGGAGTGACCAGACCCACCCCGGTTATGACGACACGTCGCTCCATCGATCAGTGTCCTGAGTCAGAGGTTCGCTGTTCGCCAACCATGGTGTATCTCGGAGGACGCTCTAGCCGCCCTTGTGCCCGTCGATATAGGTGACAGCGTCCTGGACCGAGGTGATCTTCTCGGCGTCCTCGTCGGGAATCTCGAGGTCGAACTCCTCCTCGAACGCCATCACCAGCTCCACCGTGTCGAGTGAATCGGCGCCGAGGTCATCCACGAAGGATGCCTTTTCCGTCACTTCTTCCTCGTCCACACCGAGCTGCTCAACAATGATCTTCTTGACCTTTTCCAGAGTGTCCACGCTTTTTCCTCCTGCGCGATCGAGTTGCCGATTTCGGCGAAATAGCCAACACACCTCTACATCTTCATGCCGCCATCAACGCTGATCACCTGTCCGGTGATATATGCAGCATCGTCCGAAAGCAAGAAACGTACGACTCCTGCCACGTCGGCGCCAGTTCCAAGTCGTTTCAACGGAATCTGCTCGAGAAGCCGCTGTCGCGCCTCATCCGCCAGCCCCGCAGTCATCTCTGTCGAAATATACCCCGGCGCCACCGCGTTAACCGTGATGTTGCGGGAGGCCACCTCGCGCGCCAGGGACTTCGTGAATCCGTGGATTCCTGCCTT
>JAUWTE010000198.1 GCA_030609765.1 Acidobacteriota bacterium | reverse complement strand
CCGCCATTCGGTCGCATAGGGGGTGAGTTCGCGAATCCCATCAAGTTCGCGTGGTAAGGGATTCCTGCCCTTCGCAATCAGGTGAATCAGTTCCCCGAGGTTGTGAGTGAATCGATAGCGGATGCCAAGGGCCAGGAGTGCTGCCTTGAGCAGCTTCTCTGCTGCCTGCTGCAGATGAAAGCCGATGACCTCGTCCGGAGAGTCGGCCAACCCCAGCAGCTTGTCCACCACATACTCGTCCTGTCTGACCTTGTCGAGCAGAATGACCCAAGGCTCAGGCGGCTTCATAGACGACCTTGCCCTCCCTCGACACCTCAAAAAGCACGGTTCCGGGAACGTCCTTCCAAGTCTCGAACAGTTCCACACTGGCCACGAGTATGTCAGCAGCGACTTCCGCGGGTTCAAGGGCCCTCAGCAGCTGCACGATCTCAGCGCGCCGGTTACTCACAACGTCCTTGATGACGAGGAAATCGAGATCGCTGCTTTCGCGAGCATCTCCTCTGGCGTAGGAGCCGAAGAGAATGATCCGCCTGGGTGAAGCCACCTCGACCAGAAGGGCTACCACTTCTTGGATGGTCTCTTCCGGAATCATCAGAACCCCCTCACCACACCGAAACCTCTATCACCTGATGCACCTTCCGGTCAAGCCGGCTTCGAATTCGAATGGGACATCCGATCGATATGATCAATCCGTTGGACCTTGCGTTTTCGCCTGGCTGTCGATCGCAAGCTCTTTAGCGCGCTGATTTCTGCCTTCCTGCGCACCCTCTTCGCCTGGCAACGCCGACGCGGCCGGGCCCCCGGCCTCCGCGAGGGGCAGACCGGAGCGGTCACCGTCGTGCAGCGCTTCGGCGGGGCCTTGAACCTCCATCCTCACGTCCACAGCCTCCTGCCCGATGGACTCTTCGTGCCTGGAGCCGAGGCTCGACTCACCTTCGTGCCCTTGCCCGAGCCCACCACCGAACAGATCGAAGAACTCACCCTCAAGGTCGACCGCCGCCGCCCTCCAGCAGGCCCTGGCCGTGGCGGTCGAAGCGCCCGTGCCGACCTTGCAGCTCAGCCTCCCCGGCGAGGATTCGCAACCACCACCAAAGCCACTCTGCGCCCGCGTCGCCGGCTTCTCGGTTCATGCCGCCCAAGCTGTTGCAGCCGAGGACCGACTGGGCCTGGAACGCCTGTGCCGTTATGGATTGAGGCCCCCGTTCGCCCAGGAGCCTCTGGTCCTGCGAGACGATGGGCGCGTTCTCTACCACCTGCGCCGCCTCATGGCCCCATCCCCCATGGGCCCGGAGCCACCCATGGCCCACTCCTGCGCTCCACGACCGCGTTTCTACTCCGCTCCACTGGCGAAATGTGGTTTGATCTTCTTGTCCTCCGACAGGGATGTCGCTGATGAGACCGCCTGCAAACATGAGGACATCCAGGGACGTTGCAAGCCGTGTATCTCGTCGTGTCTGGATGGGGGTCAGGAAGGAGCGGCAAAGGCAGCAAGAATCAGACGGCGGCCAGTGAGCGAATCCTGCTCGGGATGGCGCACGGTTGTGCCGGTGCGCGTGGCCCCTATCGGAGTAGAATCATCCTCGCCGATTCCACCCATCCACCATCGATCTTCATCCGGCAGAAGTAGGCCCCGGCTGGGACCGCAGCCCCATTCTCTGCCCGTCCATCCCACCGAATCGCGTGTTCCCCGGCAGCCTTCGGCCCGGTCACCAGCACGCACAGCACGCGCCCTTGCAGGTCACAGATCTCGATTCCCACCTCGGCCTGCTCTGCCAGCCGGAAGTGCACCGCCGCTCCCGGCGTGCTTGGGTTTGGAGCGCATCTCACCCGCCCCCGCCTCGTTTCTGCAAACAGACCCTCGTCTTCAAGCCCGCCCGCCTCCACGTACTCGTCCGCGCCCATGTCGGGACCGATCAGATCGCGCAGATCGTAGTCGATGTCGGTTGTGATTCCCGGGATCGGTGTTCCGGCCCCGATGCATTCGCTTCCCGATTGCAGGTGAAGATCCTCCATCTGCAGTTCCGGATCCCCGGTGAGCGAATGCTCCTCCCGCGGTGCGTATCCAGGAGCAGCCTGCAGCTCGGCCAGTGTGTTGTAGAGGTCATCGCCGATCATCGCCACGTACCGGTTGTCCGATGCGTCCTCCGAATTGACACTCAGGAAGTTGTAGTCACTCTCACCGAATGCCTGGACTCCACCGATCCGCAGGGCGTAATGACCATCATCAGGATCACCCCCCGTTCTCTCATTGAGCATGATGTTGTCTTTGAGCTGGTAATCAGTGACCTCCCGCAAGGACTTCAAGCAGTAGGACTTCGTGCCCCTTGTGTCAATCCCGCCCATGTACAGGGTGTTGTAGAAGAACCTGTTGTTCGTCCCATCACCTGAGGATATGTTGACGCAGACGCTGCTGTTCGCCATCAGTCCGGGAACCAGATAGATGATGTTGTCGTACACTAGATTGCCATTGGAATCCCCATACAAGTTGATCCCTTTTGCTCCTGACATCTCGCTGTGTTTCAGATCGTGGATGTAGTTGTGGTGGATACTCGTCCCACTGTTACCCCCACCGATGCTTATGCCGTAGACGGAACTCCGAGCCATCTCGAATGTCTGGTAGATCTCATTCCCCTCGATATCGCAATCAACAACGTTCGCGTCGAGCTTGATACCCATCTTTTGCCAATCCCGGATGGTATTGCCCACCAAGTGGGCATCCCTCAGTTCCATGCCGGTGTCGCAGTCAAGGAAGACTCCGAAGGAGGAACCGCCAACGACTTCACAGTTCGCGAGCCCGAAGGAATCCATTCCGACCGGTGGCTGCGTCACCTGATACGTAGAGCAGTAGACAGGAGTGGACCAGCCGCTGTCGTAGGGCGGTTGGCTGATGCTGCGGATGATCATGTTCTCGAGGCTGCAGTGATCGGAACCGTTTGACAGCCAGAAGACGAAGACATCGTCATCGGCATTGCGATAGCCATTGACCGTCATGTTCCTGCTCTCTTCGTTGGCTTCATGCGGGGTCCCATTGAAGGTGATATGGTCGGAATTGTGGATGCGGAAGGCGGAGCTGAAATCCCCGGTGATGGGTACGTTGATCTCGACGACAGCATCGACATCGGGGCGAAAGACGATCGGGCTCTCGGGGAGTGCTGCGACATCAGAAATGACCAGGTTGTCGTTCTCGTCGTAGACGCCGTCGCGAATGAGAAAGGTCACGCCTCCACTACCGACACCCTGCGCGTTGAGATCGGCGATCGCTTCTTCCAGGGTTGCGTAGTCGGGCGAGACGCCGCCGATGTACTTGAGACCGGTGAGTTGAGCGTCTGCAGGCCACGGCGCCAGCATCGCCAAGGCAAGCCCTGCGAACAGCAAAGGGAATCTCTGAGTAGTCATTGCAGTAATCCTCCACGCTTGTGGCGTCTGGGATGAGTCCGTTCGGCAGAAAGCGTACACCGGCGGATGCGTCGCGGCTGCGGCTCGGGGTGCGCCGGAGGCCCGCATTCGGCGGTTTCGAGACGCTGCGGGCATCGCGCAAGACCGTGCCACCGGGTGTTCGGTTGCCCGGGTCGCTGGAACTGCAGCTCAACGCGACATCCAGCGAGTACTGCAGTGCCAAATGCAACAAGATTGTACCATCGAGGCAGCGGGCCGTCCAGGGCAGAGCATGCCGGAATCCTGATGGTCCCGCCAGAATCACGAATCGATGGAGGCATGCAGCGTGCACGCGCCGGCGGGCACCGTCTTCGTCGGCGTACGACTGGTGCCCGGCACGATGGCGAGATGGGAATCCGAGATGCACGCTCCCCCAGGCAACACGCGGGACTTGGGACGCATCCCTCGACTGGGCACGAGCGAACGGACTCTCAGGAGACGAATCAAGGCAGCCACGGGCGCTTCTCCGGCGATCCAATAGCAGACGTCGCCTTCGCCGTCGGGTACGCTGACCAAGCTCACACGACGCGGGAGATGCGCAGGTGGTTTGGGGTCACGCCCGCTGCCATGGGACGCGGTGCTCCGTTCTACGGTGATCTTGTCGCCGCACCAGGTGCTTTTGCTTCAGGAGCGGCTTCGGGTCAGGGGTCCTCTCAGTCCGACTCGAGGAAGTATGGTTTGAACTCGGCCGAAGGTTCGATGTCATGGTAGCAGTAGACGACGACTCCGGAAGGGTCAACGACGCCGAATCCGCGATCGCCCCACGGCTGGTCTTCGAGGGGTATCAGCGGCTTCAGGCCCTGTCCGGTCAAGCGCGTGTGCACCGCATCGGCGTTCGCGACGCGCAGGTTGAGCGTGACTCCACCCTTGAACTCGGGTGCACCGTCGCGCGGCTCCATGAGACCTACCTCTGGCCCCGCGTCTGCTTCCGTGAGACGGAGGACGACGTACCAACCGCAGTCGAACACGGCCTTGGCATCGAAATGCTCTTCATAGAAGCGGCGCGTTTCTGAGAGACGGGAGGTTGTGAACGTGGTGCTGGCCGTGCGGATGTTCATGTCAATCCCTCCGTTTGGGGTTGAGTTCGGACACCGGAACCTGTCTCCCATCGAGGTTATCAGGTGAGCGGGCAGAGCGTCTTGAACATTCCGGCCGCCTCAGCAGCGCGCCTGCGAAGGAGAGGAGCAACGTGCCCGCCAAGTTGGATCTGGTCAAGGCCGACAAGGCCTACCGCAGCGCCGGCAGTGTACCCGAGATGGTGGCGTTGGAGGTACAAGGCAGATGACGAAGCGCAAGCAAAGTCGCTCCCGAGATCAGAAGGATCTTCGGCGGCGCCACAATGAACGAGCATTCCTCTTCGACAAGGACCTCTCGAGCTGCCTTGGGGATATCGACCGTGACGAGTGGGAGTTCGCCATCTCGATCTCAGGCGGTGACGTAGCAGCGGCCGCCCGGGAGTGCGGCATCTCCGACCTCCCTCGAGGGGCGAAGGCCCTGTGGGGACGCTCGGCCGAGGAGGCACTCGGGACCTACCGGCGGTGGCAGAAGAAGCGGAGGAGGTGATGGCCAAGCAACGCAGAAGCAAGAAGGATAGCGCCGCTGCGCTCGATGAGTTCCTGGACAAGATCTTGACCGACGCTCATGGCGAGGACGAACAACTCTGGGCCTTTCGCCAAGCCTTCGAGGACAACGTGGACCTTCCGGCGGACGCTTTCGTCATCGGAGAGCCGGTGTCGGTGGTCGAGGTCGATTACGATGGCAACGAACGTCGCGGCCTGACAGCGAAGTGTCGCCGCGAGGACGGCTCGGAGCACGTGGTCGCAGCCTCCGACGTGGTGTTTGCCTCGGGCTCGAACGGCGCCAGCCACGTTGCCGCCTACCGCAAGTGGCTCGGCCTCGATCCCTATCCTGCCGAGGCCCAAGCACCTCACCGACGAAAACGGCAGCACAAGGCCACGGCCGAGGACCTCGACCTGAGTAGACCCGTCGAGCTGGTCACACTCTCGGTCAAGCAGCGTGCTGCCCGGTGCCGCCTGTTGGGAAGCGACAGGATCATTACCCTCCGCGCAAGCCGGCTCTGGAACGTTGTGCCCGGCGAGATTGTCACGGTCAAGCCCCGCAAGCAGTGGCGCTATGCAGGCCATCCGTATCTTTCCGGAGAGATTGAATCGACCAGGCTCGACGTGGCTGCGCTCGGCCTCGTGCCCCTTGGACTCGAGGACATGGGCATGTGGGATCCCAAGAAGCACTATTGGGGTGAGGACAACGAACCGATCGAGGAGTGGGCCAAGCCAATCATTGCCTGTGGGTCCCGGCCCGAGTTCGAGATGGAACAGGTGATGCCGGGCGCCGACCCTGAGGATCCTTTCTCCGACCCGATCACCGTGTCCAACGACCTCAAGCAAGCCGGCGAGTACCGGGAGGCGGAAAAGATCCTCATGGAGCTTTGTCAGTCCGACCTGCGCTGCCTCGACGCCCACACGCACCTGGGCAACACTGTGTTTGACCGAAGGCCCAAGGATGCCTTCCGTCACTACGAGGTAGGCCTGCGCATCGGGGAGCTGGCCCTGGGAAACGACTTCGACGGTCTGCTGCCGTGGGGCCACATCGACAACCGCCCGTTTCTGCGTTGCATGCACGGCTACGGCCTGTGCTCAGGGCGCCTCGGTCGTTTCCACGAGGCAGAGCGCGTCTTCGACCGGATGCTCTGGCTCAATCCGTCGGACAACCAGGGCGTGCGTTTCCTGATCGAGGACGTCAGGGCAGGAAGAACGTGGGAGGAACCCCGAGATGAATGATGACTTGTGCGAGGG
>JAUWTE010000411.1 GCA_030609765.1 Acidobacteriota bacterium | reverse complement strand
GAGAAGGTCCCGGCCAGGTCTCCCACGAGCTTCTCGAAGGGTGGCGGGCTGCGGAACGGATCTTCCTCGAGCAGTCGCAGCAGATATTCTGCCTTTGGCTTGAGGCCGGCAGCGGCGAGCTTCCTGGCGTCCTTCTGCGCTTGCCTGGTGTAGAAGACTCGCCAGCTAGCTACCAATCGAGCTCCTCGACGCACTCGTCCAGGTTGGTTTCCAAGCCCTCCAGGATGGACTCTCGCATCCCCGGGGTGCCGAGCAAATGAAGCGTCTCCTGAATGGATCGCCAGTCATCTTCGGCGAGGAGCACTGCGTTGGTCCGCTTCCCTGTGATCTGGATTGGCTCGCTCGTCACGGCGGCTTCCTCCATGAGGCGATAGAGGTTGGAGCGTGCCTTCGTTGCTGTGATGGTCTTCATTGGCTGGATAGCGGCTGGTAGGCGAGTCGTTGGGTACTCCATAGCTTTCACGTACGCATTCCTTCCTCTTTGCCGCGCTGAATACGTACGCTTTTACGTACGTATTCTACTCTATTGCACTCCAGATCCCCAATCCGCTCGCACCACCGTGGCGCCGCATGGAGGCACATTCCGGTCCTTACCGGATTAGATGGCCACCTTGGTCGTTGTTTCGCTCTCTCGTTCCGCAGTGGATTGGAAGAGGTCATCAAGAAATCTGGGGACTTCTTCCCCTACATGTCCGTGACCCAGCATCCACCTCTACCGAGGCAAAGCAACGTTCAAAGAACCCGATTATTCTTGGCTTGCCCTGAAGGGTGGCGTGCTGCGATCCTCTCTTCCAGGTACGATGGACCCAGTTCATCACCAGTAGGGAGGGGCCGACGGGACATCTTTTCGGAGATTTGTCATCGTCGTGCGTCGGCGAGGCGAGTCGTGACGAGGCACAAGATCACCAGGCGGGACTTTCTCGGCACGGGTGCCACGGGGGCAGCGGCCGTGTTGCTGCGCCAGGGTGGCTCGACTGGGACGGCCGACCCGCCAACCATGCCCACACGGCCGCTTGGGCTGACTGGCCACAACGTCAAACTGTTCAGCCTCGGCGGCCAGGCAACGCTGGAGCAGGCTGGCCAGGCGGTCGAGTCGGCAGCCATCATCAACAGGGCGATTGATCTGGGCGTGAACTACATCGACACCGCTGCCTCCTACGGCGGCGGCCTCAGCCAGATTCATATCGGCCAGGTCATGGCGACGCGCCGGGACGAGGTCTTTCTCGCCAGCAAGACCCACGATCGCACCCGCGACGGTTCGCTGGCGCTGCTCGATCAGAGCCTGGCCTCACTTCAAACCGACCACCTCGACCTCTGGCAAATCCACAACATCAAGCGCCCCGATCAGCTCGATGAAGTGTTCGGACCAGGCGGCGCTATCGAGGCGCTCGAACTGGCAAAGGATGACGGAAGGGTTCGCTTCCTGGGAATCACAGGGCACTACGATCCCCACGTCTTGATCAGGGGAATCAACCGATACCCCTTCGATACGATCCTGATGGCACTCAACCCCGCCGACCCGCACAACCTCCCCTTCGCCGATACAGTTCGGCCGCTGGCCAATAGAAAGCAGATGGGCGTGATCGGCATGAAGATCCCGGGGCGCGGGCGTGTCTTCCGCCCTGTCGGGATCACTTCGATGAGCGATGCGATGAGCTACGTTCTAACTCTTCCAGTGAGCACGGTGATCATCGGCTGCGACAACATCGCTCAGGTTGAGAAGAACGTCTCGATCGCGACTGGCTTCAGCCCCCTGGCAGCGCACGAGATGGAACGCCTCGAGAACCTGACGGCCAGCTATCACCAAGACGCCGCCTGGTTCAAACGGCGAGAAATCGGTTTCTTCACCGGCGAGGACGACCAGCAGTTCGAGTAGTTCTGCCGTAGCCGCGACCCGTTGAGAAACCGGGCTAGATCTCCCTGTCGATACCGACGATCGTGGTCTGGACGTCGTGCCTGAGGTAGACATCGACCGCCTTGTTCCAGCGGGGCTCCTCGGAGCTGCGCGTGCGGATCCTGACCATGAGAAATTCAGCTGTGTCCGCCGAGATTCCGAGTCGATGAACCGCCGACCCGGTGCTCGGGCCTGCGTCCGGATTCAATACAGGAATGGGGATCGTCGGCCGTGAAGCCATGCCCCCACCCGCTGGGGTGAGATCACCGGTCTCGTTATCGAAGATGAACCACTCGAACTCGTAGGCATCGACGCTAGCGAGCCCCGTCTGCTCGCCGAGATTCTCGAACTCGAGCGTCTCGCCGGCCACGCGGAAGCCGTCGAGCGGGTTCACCTGGCGGAAGTAGGCGTCGATGATCTTGTCGCGCCTCTCGATGAGGATGTCGGAGAGGAACTCATCGGACGCGGGATCGGCGTACTCCCCCGTTCGCACCAGAGCGCGGATCGCCTCATCAGAGAATCGGCTGACAATCTTGGCGGCCCAAAAGGCATCATCGGGCAGCATGCGGGCGAAGGCGGGATTCCGGTATTCGGCCTTCCATCCCTGCGGGTCGAAGAACTCGGCCTCGAAGCGGCCGATCTCTGCGTGCTCTGGGTAGGCGTACTTCACCTTCATCCAGGGCCGCTCCCAGATACCCAAGTTCAGGGCGGTCTTGATGGCGGGTGAGAATTCGATCAGGTACTCGTTGCCCGAGCGTGGATTCTGCGGTGCCACCTGACGCTGTGCATCCGAGCCGGCACCCAGCGCCGAGGCGAAGTCGAGCAGGTAGTGTCTGATGGATCCCCGGCCCTACTCCTCTACGTACATGTCGAGGCTATTGATCGAGCGCGAATCGTCGTGATTGAGCCAGGCGCAAAACACCCGATAGCCGCGCAGCTCACGCCGATGTTGGTGCGGAAAGATGTCGTTGGGGTCGTCGCCCCGCACGCCATAGAACTTGAACGGACCAACCGGTTCGCCTGCGAGTTGGAGGCTGGCGATCGCGCGCGCACGGCCGTCGGGTAGTCGCGCCACCTTGGCGAAAATCTCGTCGAGGTGCCGCTGGCTCATCGCCTCCCGGTGGTCGCCGGCAATCACGACTTCGGTGCCGGGCTCGATCTGCAGATTGCCGGGGTCGATGTAGGCGATGTAGTTCTCCGGCACGTTGTAGCCCATCGCATAGAAGAACTTCGAGGCGATGACGTCGACCGCGGTCGACAAGTTCGGGTAACTCTGAGGGTCGAATTTCATGAAGTAGACGTCACCGCGGCTGTCCCGCACGGTGAATCCGGGAGAGATCCCCGCGGTCTTGGCGGCGACGACCGTGAGAGGCGCCGACAGATCAGGGCCACCAATCCGGGCCGGGCCGCGCACCAACTCAGCAATGCTCATCTCGCGGATGCCGATGCGGTTTGTGAACCAACTCGAGTCGGGCACCTCGCCCAGGGTGTTGACGTTCACAGCGCGCGGGATGTTTTCGCCCGGCTTGTAGCCGAACGAGTGCTCGATAACGTCGTAGATGCCGCTGAGCTCTACTTCGCTGGGTTTTTCGATCGGCAGGTTGTCGAGGTCCGCCTTCATGGGGTCGTCGGGAAAAAACTTGCGGCGATGATCACCGGCCTGAGCACCAGCCGGCACCTCCGATTGGGCTCCTTCCTCTGCCGCTTCGCGCACCTCGCCCTGTGCTTCGGCCTGCTTCGCCGACTGCCCTGACACGGGACCTGCGATCAGCACGACCAGAGCGAGAGCGCCGCCGCCGAGTCTCAGTTTGTTCTGTGCTCGAATCCGCATGCTCGTGCCTCAGAATGATGAGGAGAATCGGAACATCAAGATTCCCCCCTCATCGCTTCTCGCGTAGTCGAGCCGGAAG
>JAUWTE010000161.1 GCA_030609765.1 Acidobacteriota bacterium | reverse complement strand
GACAGCCGATCGGCACGCTCTCCCGCGGCTACAAGCAGCGCGTCGCAATTGCCCAGGCGCTGGTGCACGATCCGGAGGTGCTGATCCTCGACGAGCCGACCATCGGCCTGGATCCGAAACAGATCATAGAGATCCGCAATCTCATCAAGGGACTGGCTCAGAACCGGACGGTCATTCTGTCGACGCACATTCTGCCGGAGGTCATGCAGATCTGCGACAAGGTAGTGATCATCGCCAACGGCCGCATCGTTGCCGAGGATCAGCTCGACTCATTGACCGCGACAGAGGATCTCGAGCAGGTGTTCCTGCGGGTGACAACTGGAGATGCCGTGGTCGAAGAAGAAGCGGCCCAGGCCGCAGAGGAGACAGCGCCGCAGGCGCAGGACGATGACATCGCCGCGGAGAGCGCGCCAGAGCCGGAGAGCACACCGGCACCGGAGGAGGAGCAGCCATGACCAACATCTGGGCCGTGGCCTACAAGGAGCTGCGCTCCTACTTCGTTTCGCCGATCGCCTACGTCGTGCTGGCCGGATTTTTGCTCCTCTGTGGCTGGTTTTTCTGGATCTACCTGGCGCAGTTTTCCCAGATGGTGCAGATCTATTCTCAGGTTCAGCGCGCCGACCTGCTGGAGCAGTTCAATCTCAACGACATGGTCATGGCGCCGCTGCTGCAGAATATGGTGGTGATCTTTCTGATCCTGCTGCCCCTGGTGACCATGCGACTGTTCGCCGAGGAGCGCAGCCAGGGAACCGACGAGCTGCTTCTGACCTCGCCGATCAGCACACTGGAAATCACTCTCGGCAAGTTCCTCGGGGCCAGCCTGTTCTTCCTCATCATGATGGGCTGCACGGTGGTCTATCCAGCAATACTCATCTACTTCGGAGACCCCGAGATCGGGCCCATACTCACCGGGTATCTCGGCGTCATCCTCATCGGACTCTCTTTCTTGTCCCTGGGACTGTTCACCTCGACGCTGACGGACAACCAGATCGTCGCGGCGGTTCTGTCCTTCGTCGTGCTGCTGCTGTTTTTCGCCATCGGTTGGCCGGCGAATACCGTGGGTGAGACGACCGGCGCGGTGCTCCGCTACCTTTCGTTGACGGAGCACTTCCAGGATCTTGTTCGCGGCCTCGTCAATGGGCCCGATTTGATCTACTACACCAGCCTGATCGCCTTCGCGCTGTTTTTGACACAGCGCTCACTCGAGTCACTGCGTTGGAGATAGGGGCAACGGGACGATGAAGGCATACCGCTCATTCGGGCTCTTCGGCCTCGTACTCCTGATGTTCGGCTTGCTGGCGGGGCTCATTACCTCTGCGTGGACGTCCCGCTACGTGCTGGTTCATCTGATTTTCGGGGGAGCGCTTCTGGCCCTCTACCTGTTCACCCACATCGAGTCTCTGCGGGAGTCGGTGTCGGGTCGGAAAACCAAGTACGGCACCAACACCGTTGTCTACACGGTTCTCACGCTCGCCGTGCTGGGCTTCATCAACTACATCGGCTACCAGCATGCCTGGCGGTACGACGTTACAGAGCAGGGCCTCTTCTCGGTGGCGCCTCAGACACGGCAGATCCTCGAAAACCTCGACCGTGATATCGAGGTGTTCGCATTCTTCCGTGAGGCCGAGGGAACCTACGCCCGCGACCTGTTGGAGAGCTACTCGAACATCTCGGAGCGCTTCACCTTCAGCATGGTCGATCCGGACAAGCGCCCCGAGCTGGCCCAGGAGATGGAGGTCACCCAGTACGGCACGCTGGTGCTGACATCTGGTGATGAGAGCACAAAGGTCACGGACGTTTCGGAGGAGGGAATGACCAACGCCCTCATCCGCTTCATCGCCGCAGACAGGAAGCGGGTCTACTTCGCCACCGGCCACGGCGAGCCCGAGCTCGACCCACGCGAGACTGAGGGTGATTTCGGCCAGCTCAAAGCCGCCCTCGACAACGAGGGGTTCGAGGTGGAGTCACTGTTGCTCGCCACCTTGCCCGACGTTCCAGATGACTCCGACGTGTTGGTGGTCACCGCAACCGAGCGCCCATTCCTCGAACAGGAGATCGCGACCCTCGATCGGTATCTGGATCGCGGTGGCCGCGCCCTCTTCCTTGTCGATCCGAGAGCGGGGGCAGAGCTGATCCCCTTGCTCGAGGCACGGGGCATCGCCATCGGCACCAATATCGTCGTCGACCAGGTCATGCAGCTTTTCGCCGGGCCGTCGCTGGGGGTGCAGCCCATCGTCAGCGATTATGGCTTCCACCCGATCACCGAGGAGTTCAGCGAGCGCACGATTTTTTTGTTGGTCCGCACTGTGGACGCCGCGGTGGAGGTCCCGGAGGGAATCACCGTTACGCCACTGGCGCGTACCAGCGTCAACTCCTGGGCCGAGGCCGATATCGAGCGCCTGTTCGGTGCCAATGAAGCCGTCCTGGACGATGACGACCTGGCAGGGCCGGTGTCAATTGGGGTGGCCGCGACGTTCAGCCCCGCCTCGCCGACCGAGCCCGAGGGCCGGATCGTGGTCTTCGGCGACTCCGAGTGGGTCAACAACAGCAACCTCAGTCTCTACTACAACCAGGATCTGTTCCTGAACTCGGTGAACTGGCTCGCGGGCGAGGTCGATCTCATCTCTATCCGGCCGCGAGCGACGCGGGCGTCTCGTATCGTCTTGACCGAGTCGGAGAGCTGGTCAGTCTTCTACATCTCGGTCCTGCTCCTGCCCGAGATCGTGCTCCTGGCCGGGCTCGCCATCTGGTGGCGGCGGCGACGCTAGCAAGCAGGGCAATGACATCGTGAAGCTACGCAACACCATTCTGATGGCAATCGTGCTCGTCGTGCTGGCGGGCTTCGCGTACTTCTACGAGATCCGTGGCCGCGAGGCACGTGAAGAGACCGAGCGCATCGAGGGTCTGCTGCTCGCCTTCGACGCGGACAGCGTCGAGGGCCTCACGCTCGAGACCGGCGAGGGGCTGGTCGAGATCGCCCGCGGCGAGCAGGGATGGCGCATCGCGCGGCCCTATGCGCTCGAAGCGGACGATGCGGCCGTCGACAGCCTGGTGAGACAGCTTGCGTCGGCTCAGCAGGAGCGCATGGTTGTGGAGGACGCCGAGGATCTCGCCCCCTTCGGGCTCGATCCCCCGCCGGTGCGCGTAGCTCTCCTCCTCGCCGATGGCGAGACGCTGAGCCTCCAGGTGGGGGGCGGTACGCCCGTCGGGTACAACGTCTACGTGATGCGCAGTGACGAACGCGCTGTCTACCTGACTCCAGCGGCGCTCAAGGACAATCTCGACAAGTCACTGTTTGACCTGCGCGACAAACAGGTTCTCGCTTTCGAAGACAGTGAGGTCGAGGGTATCGACATCGTGGCCGGCACGTATGAGGTCAGCCTACGGCGCGAGGCGGAGAGCACCGAGGGAGCCGCTGACGACTGGCGGATCACCGCGCCGAGCGCGGCGCGCGCGGATGCCGACGCGGTATCCAACGCTCTGCGACGCCTGCGCACCGGCAGGGCAACGGCGTTTGTGGCCGAGCAACCCAGCGAAGAGGAGATCGAGGCCTTTGGCCTTGCAGGGCCGCTATCCAGCTTCACCCTCTGGACGGCTGGTGATGCAGCTCAGACGATTGACATTGGAGTCGAGTCGGGGGAGCCGAGTGGCGTCTTCGCGCGCCGCCGGGGAAGCGATCCCGTCTTCATCGTTCCCGAATCTCTGGTCGACGCCCTCATACCCGACGACATCAGTGACCTCCGCAATCGCTCATTGGTGCATGTGGAACGCAACCGCATCACCGCCTTCGAGCTGGATCAGGATGAGCAGAGCTATCGCCTCGAGCGACGTGGCGACGAGTGGCGAATTGCGGATCCGCGAGATCTCGAAGCCGACGCTTCGGGAGTCTCGAATCTGCTGACCAGCTTCCTCAACTTGCGCGCGGAAGGCTTCGCCGAGGGAACACCGGACGATCCGGAGTACGGGCTCCAAGCGCCCGAGCTCATGGTTGCGGCACACCTGAGCTCGCAGGGCGCAGAGGAGGCAGATACCGAGACCGACGAAGCAGGCCCCGAGGCACCGGAGCAGTCGCCTCGCGCGGTCCCTGAAGGCCAGCGTCGTGAGGTGCTGCTTCTGCGCGTCGGGGCGGCCACAGAGATCGATGACGATACGGCCGCCAGCGTGGCTGCACAAGAGGAGGGAACCGAGGAGCCCGAGGAGACCGAGACAATCGCCGTGCGCTACGTCGCCTTCGCGGGCGATCCTACCGTCTATCTCGTGCGTGAGACTGCCCTCGCACCCTTCCGTGTCAATCTGTTCGACCTGCGCGCCAAGACGCTGGTCAACTTCCCACAGGAAGAGCTGACGCGTCTCGAGGTGGTCTCCGAAGGCACCCTCTACGACCTCGAGAAGCGGGGCGAGACTTGGATCCGAGCTGGTCAGCAAGAGGGCCAGATCGAACCCACCCGCGTCTCCGACCTGATGTGGAACCTCAACTACCTGCGCATGGAAGACGTGGCCGCCGAGTGGGACTCAGCCGCTCCTCCGCCGGATCTGGCCGCCTTTGGTCTCGTCAACCCCGACATCCGCATCACGGCCTACATCAACGACCAGGTCGCCGCTGATGTCCAAATCGGCCGGTCCGTACCTGCAGAAGCGCTCGAGAACCGCTCCGAGACTGCGGCGGCTGAACAGGTCTACGCCCTCGTCGGAGACCGTCCAGCCGTCTTTCAGATCGGGCGCAGGCTGAGCGACGCACTCCAAAGCCTCGCGATTGCCCTAGCTACTGGTAGCTAGACTCGAAGAGGTGTGCGCAGGACACGCGAGGACAAGGCGCGCGCAGATTCGAGCGCGGAGGCGTACCTTCAGGTACGTCGAGCACGCGAATCAAGCGCAACGCCGTCATCGCGGGCCCTGCGCGCGCCTTAGGCGATCTCCTCCAGGGTGGCCACCAGCAAACGATAGAAGTCGTCGACCGTCCCGATCTTCACCCTCTCGTCGGGAGAGTGAGGGAACTCGATCTGCGGACCGAAAGAGATCATGTCCATGCCCGGAATCTTCTCGCCGATGATGCCGCACTCCAATCCCGCGTGCACCGCCTTGACCTCGGGCTTGTCTCCCAGGACCCGCTCGTGCAGCTCCTGCATGACCCCTAGCAGACGAGAATCCATGTCGGGCTTCCAGCCCGGATAGCCGTTGCCTTCCTCGACGTCGGCACCCGCCAACTCCCCGATGGCACGTACTCGACCCACCAGGGCAAGGAGAGCGGAATCCACGGAACTGCGGCTGCTCATGCCAATCGAGAAGGTGCCCGAATCGGCCTTCACCGTCGCCAGATTGGTGCTGGTTTCGACCAGATCGGGAATGTCGTAGCTCATGCTCACCACACCGTGCGGCAGGCCGGTGATGAGCCGGATGACGGTCTGCGTGGTCGCGGTATCCCAGACGCTCGCCGGCGCTTCGATCTCGCTGATGTCGAACGTCATGTCGGGTTCTGCGGGACGGAACTCGTCCTGAATGGCGCCGAGCTCGCCCTCGAGGCCTGCCTCCAGCGCGTCCTTGTCAGCCGCCGCCACGACGATCTTGGCGAAGGCCTCCCGTGGGATCGCGTTGTGCTTGTTGCCACCCTCGAGATCAGCCATATGGAAGGGCGTGCGCGCGTACTGGGCGCCGAGAGCACGAGCCAACAACTTCGTGGCGTTACCGCGCTGCAGGTGAACATCGACTCCCGAGTGCCCGCCTTTCATCCCTTTCAGCTCGATGCGCAGGCCAACGGCGCCATCGGAGGCCTCATCCATCTGCAGGGGCAACGACAGGCTGCTGTCCTTACCTCCCGCGCATCCGACGTAGAGGGAACCCTCTTCTTCGGTATCGAGGTTGAGAAGTTGCCTTCCCTCCAGCGCGTCTGCGGACAGCTCCAGGGCCCCCGTCATGCCCGTTTCCTCGTCGATAGTGAAGAGGAATTCGAGGGGACCGTGCACCATGTCGTCGGCCTCCATGACGGCCAGCATGGCCGCCACACCGATGCCGTTGTCGGAGCCCAAGGTCGTGCCGGCCGCCCGTAGATACTCGCCGTCTTCAACGGGCTCGATAGGATCTGTCGAGAAGTCGTGCTCCACATCGGAGTTCTTCTCGTTCACCATATCGAGGTGAGCCTGCATGATGGTCGCCGGTGAGCTCTCGTGGCCCGCCGTACCTGGCTTCATGACGACCACGTTTCCAGCCTCGTCGGTGCGGTAGGTCAGTCCCTTCTTCTCCGCGACCCCACAAACGTACTCGCGAATTCTCTCTTCTTCCTTGGATCCACGAGGGATCGTCAGGATCTCATCGAAGTGCTGCCACACCGCCTTGGGCTCATAATCGGAAACGAAGCTCATGGGTTCCTCCAGGGGAGTCGTAGTAAGGTCGCTTAGTGGAGTCGGGGTGACCGCATCGACCTCTCAGCCAGCCCATTTATGGATTCTATCGCTGCCGAGCAAATAGTTCGAATCGAGGTCAGCTTTGCATCCTGTCGTTGACACCCTTTCCATGTCGAAAATACAATGCGCCCGCGCTTACCGATCTTCCCACCACCGACTTCCCCTGGAGGGATAAATGGAGAAGAAGCCGGAAACTCCCTACGTGCCGCCTGAATCGACCATGGCCGAGTTCACGGTCAAGGCCGTTCTGCTCGGCATCCTCATGGCGATCTTCCTCGGCGCCGCCAATGCCTACGTCGGCATGAAGGCGGGGCTCACGGTAGCCGCCACGTTCCCGGCCGCCGTCGTGGCCATGGCCCTGCTCAAGCCACTCAAGGGCACGATTCTCGAGGAGAACATCGCCCGAACAACCGCCTCGGTCGGTGAAGCTCTGGTGGCAGGTGCCATCTTCACCATCCCCGCATTCGTCATCGCCGGAGCCTGGGAGGAGCTGCGCTACCTCGAGGCGACGATCATCATGGCGATCGGTGGCATCCTCGGCGTGCTACTGGTCATCATCCTGAGGCGCTCCCTCGTCGTGGAGGCCGGCCTACCATTTCCCGAAAGCGTCGCCGTCAGCGAGGTCGTGAAGGCTGGTCAGAAAGGCCAAACCGGAGCCT
>JAUWTE010000235.1 GCA_030609765.1 Acidobacteriota bacterium | reverse complement strand
GACCTGGAGGCCCTGTGCCCCAGGCACGCCCACGGGCACCGGATCCCCAGTGGCCTTGTAGGCCGGTTCTCGAGCTTTGTCGACAGCCGCCTGAGACTCGACGTTGTCACTTGCCTCGACGCCTGGCGTGGGAGGGAGGTTTTCGGCCTCTTGCTCCTCCGCTGGCCCGGGCGAGCCACTCTCGGCTGCCACGGGCTCGGGCCCCGCCCCAGTTTCCTTGCTCTGATCCCTGTCCTGCTGGCGCAGCAGGTTCTCGAGCTGCTTCAGCATGCGCTCGACCGATTCGTTGCTGCTCACGATGCTCTCCCGCTGAGGTCTTCTCGATGCCGCCCGATGTTTATTAGTTCCAGGATACCGCCGGGAGCGCGAAAGCGCACCCGCTGAGCTGAATCATCCATCACCAAATGCGACTATAGCCTAATAGCACCCATGCAACAAAGCCAAAAGTCATGATGACGCGATAAAACATATTATTAGCTAGTTATGACCACTACTAACCTCGACCAGCTAAACAGGATCTTCGGCCAGCTAGATCAGGAACCCAGGCCAAATGAATCAGGATCCTCATCCAGGCGAGAGGCATATCCAACCACGCGCATCATTCGTGACCCAAATAATGACAGCACGCTGGCGCCATCAGCCGTGCGCTCTGGGGGCCGGTACGCTATCATTCACGCAATCTTGCGGGATCGTTCGATTCCGCGATTCAGGACTTCTGGGAGACATCTATTTCAGAGTAAGTCGCTTGCCAGCGGCACTCGAGCCTTGGCGAGGCCTACCACGATTCTTTGTCCCCAGTCTTTCCAGCAAAAGGAGAAGACACCTATGAGAAAGCTGACCCGGCGCGCGAAGGTCTTCGCCCTGATCAGTGTTCTCTGCCTGCCCGTTGGTCTCTCCGCCGCCGTCAACGGTGGCGTGGGCCAGCTTCCGCAGGAGCACACTGATCAGATCACCGTCCGCGCGATGAACGTCGAGGCGGTCGTCATGAACCGAGATGGCGAGCGCATCCCCGGCCTGACCAAGGACAACTTCAGGCTCTATGTCAATGACCAGCTCGTCGACATCGATTTCTTTACCGAGGTTCGTGAGGGAACGATCGTCGGCGGAGGCGCCACGCACCCGGCGGTCGAGGCCGAACAGCGCATGGGCGCGAACCTCCTCATCTTCATCGATGAGTTCTTCGTCCTGCCGAACGACAAGAGCCGAGTCCTGAACGCGCTGAAGGAGCGAATCCAGAATGTCGGGCCAGAGGACCAGGTCGCCGTCATTGCCTGGAACGGTCAGGGCCTCGACCTTCTGACCAACTGGACAAGCTCACAGGCGGAGGTCACTGCGGCGCTCGACGAGGCAATCGAACGTCCGGCGCTCGGTCTGCAGCGGCGCTCGGAACGCAACCAATGGGACGTATGGGACCGCCCGGCGAGCCAGGAGTGGCGAGACCCGTCGAGGGCCTATGGGAACGACCCTCGCCGAAGCAACAGCGACGTCTGGTATCTCGATGGCCAGGAGCGCCAGTATGCCCATTTGTACATGAGCCAACTGCGCGGCGCGGTCAGCGCGGCGATGGCTGCCATGCGTGGGATCCCCGTGCCGGCCGGTCGTAATGTTCTGCTCCTCGCCTCCGGTGGTTGGCCTTTCAACCCGGGGCAGTACGTCAGCGGCAGCCAGGGTCGCATGATCAACGAACCGGAATTCCAGGGTGGTACCGAGCTCTATGGGCCGCTGACCAGCACGGCCAACCTCCTCGGCTATACGGTTTACGGCGTGGACATGCCGGGCATGCAGACATCGATGGGTGCTAGCAGCCCCGGAGAGGCACCGAACCAGCGGTCGCAGTTCTTTCTCGAGGGCGAGGTACACAACACGATGCAGTTCGTGGCCGTCGAGACCGGCGGAATGGCCTTGATCAATTCCCAGCGCGTGACCGCGCTCAGCGAGGCTGCCGCAGACCTCGACAACTACTACTGGGTGAGCTTCACGCCCGACTGGCAGGGCGACGACGAGCGCCACTCCATCCGCATCGAGACGACTAATCCCGACTTGATGATCCGCCACCGTCAGAGCTACTACGACATGTCGACCCAGCAGGCGGTCATGCTGTCGGTGCAGGGTTCGCTGCTGTTCCGCGACCCCGAGACCATGCATGACTTCGACGTCGTGCTCGGCGAGATCGAGCGCGAGGGCCGCAGTGAGATCAACGTCCCCGTGCAGATCGTGCTGGACGGCGGCGACCTCGAGTCGGTCTCGAGCGAGGGCAAGTTCCTGATCCGCGGCGTGCTCTTTTACGCGACGATGGATGAGGATGGAGCCGTCTCGGAGGTCATGGCTGTCACCATCGGCTGGTCGAGCAGCACACCGCCGTCGGCCGGCCAGTTCATTCCCTACGAGTTCACCGCCAAGTTGAAGCGCAAGAAACAGCGCCTGGCGCTGGCCTTCTACGACATCGCGGGCGACAACACTCTGGCGAGCGTCGTGCCGATCAACCCATAGCGCGACGCGGCGCGCTTGAGATAGTGCCGGCACACGTCGAGCATCATCTGTGACGATGCTCGGATAGTCCCGGCGTTGTGGTAGCAGCCGCGGTAACCACTGAGGCGCCCCGTCCGGCCACCGGGCGGGGCGTTTTCTGTGGTACAACTTGGCCCCCACTCCACCAGACCAGCAACATCTTGCGCAGCGCTCGGTTCATCCGGGGGGAGGGCTTGTACGTGCATCATAGGAAAGCTAACGCAGCAGGCGTTGCCATCGTCACTGCAGCTCTGGTCCTGGGCGGCGGCTTCGGCCATTCCCGCCTCGCTTCCTCCAGCCCCACCTCCCCCGCGCCACAGGATGCCGGAGGAACCAATTGGCCGGGATTCCGAGGTCGGAACGCGAGCGGATTGGCCGAGGGCTTCCCGACACCCGTCGAGTGGAACGTAGAGACTGCCCGGAACATCGCCTGGAAAACGCCTATTCCCGGCCTCGGGCACTCCAGTCCCGTTGTCTGGGGTGATCTGGTCTGCGTTACCACGGCAACAACCGAGGGTAATCAGACCCTGCGAGTTGGCATGTATGGGGACATCGCTCCAGTGGATGACGACAGCATCCATAGCTGGCAGGTGATCTGCTTGGACAAAAGATCGGGCGCGGTGCGCTGGCAGCAGGAAGCGTACCGGGGCGCACCGGCAATCAAGCGTCATCCCAAGGCTACGCACGCTAACTCCACTCTCGCCACCGACGGTGAGCACATGATCGCCTTCTTCGGATCGGAGGGTCTGTACTGCTACGACATGGAGGGCGACCTGTTGTGGAAGAAAGATCTCGGGCTGCTCGATTCCGGGTTCTTCCAGGTACCGGCGGCACAATGGGGCTTCGCCTCCTCACCCATCATTCACGACGGCATGGTGATCGTGCAGGCCGATGTGCTCAACGACTCCTTCATCGCTGCTTTCGACGTGGACGATGGCACAGAAATTTGGCGAACCGAGCGCGATGATGTTCCCACTTGGAGCACCCCGGCGATTCACGAATCTCCCGAGCGCACGCAGCTCATTGTCAACGGCTATCGTCACGTTGGTGGCTACGACGTTGGCAGCGGTGCCGAGCTGTGGAGGATGACCGGGGGCGGTGACATTCCCGTGCCCACGCCGGTCGTGAGCGGGGACCTGATCTTCGTCACCAACGCGCACGGCAGCATGTCGCCGATCTTCGCGATTCGTGCGAGCGCATCCGGCGACATCTCGCTGCAGAGTGGAGAGACCTCGAACCAGCACATCGCCTGGAGCCAGCCGCGGGAGGGGGCCTACATGCCAACCCCGCTGGTCTACGCCGGTCGTCTCTACCTACTCAGGGACAACGGCGTCCTCGCCGTATACGACACGGAAACGGGCGAGCGCCTGTATCGGCAGCGGTTGGGGCCGGGTGGCTCGGGCTTCAGCGCATCACCCGTTGCAGCGGACGGAAAGATCTACTTCACCAGCGAAGATGGCGCCGTCTATATCGTCGGGGCCGGCGCAGAGTTCGAGCTCCTCGGTGACAACGACATGGGGGAGGTGTGCATGGCGACACCGGCGATCTCCGAGGGTGTGCTCTTCTACCGCACCCGGTCGCACCTTGTCGCCATCTCAGAACCTTCGTCGGGTCGCTAGCAAAAGTGCGCACAGCGCCAGCCCCGGAGCTTTTGACCCGAGCACCGCTCCGTGGCCAGGTTTCTCTACTCGCTCTTGAGCGCGACCATCGGGTCGACGCGGGCGGCGCGCATCGCAGGAACCGCACAGGCCAGGAGCGCGATCGTCCCGAGAACGAGGATGCCGATCGCGTAGCTAATCGGGTCGGCCGCGCTCACCCCATAGATCTGGCTCGAGACGAATCCGGCGAGAGCGAATGAACCAGCCACGCCGATCAGAAGCCCGATCAGCACGAGTATCGAGCCCTCCTTGATGACTTGCAGGACCACAGCACCCTGCTCGGCACCAAGCGCCCTGCGGATACCGATCTCCCGCGAGCGCTGCTCGACCGAGAAGCTCAGCACGCCATACAAGCCGACCGCGGCCATCACCAGCGCCGCGAAGCTGAAGATTCCGAGCAACAGCATATTGAAACGGTGATTGCCGAGCGATTCCGCGAGTGCCTCGTCGAGCGTCGTCTCACCGTAGATCGGCTGCTCGGGATCGACCTCGAGGATGGCGGCCCGCACCGCGCCGGTCAGAGCGATTGGATCGCCGTGGCTTCGCACCACGAGGGTCAAGAACGGCAACCAGGACTGCGGATAGGTCTGATAGGTCATGGGCCCGGCTTGGTCGTCCAACCCCTCCATGAGGGTGTTGCCGACGACACCGACGACGGTCGACCAGACGGTGTCGGGATTCTCCCCGTCACCCCAGGAGATCCTCTTGCCCAGCGGTTCCTCGTCGGGGAAGAAGCGATCGACGAAAGCCTCGTTGACGAGGAGGACCGGAGGAGCATCCTCGCTGTCGGCCGCTGTCAACTGTCGACCGCTGAGGAGCGGGATGCGGAGGGTCTGAAGATAGTCGGGGCTGACGACCTGGAATCCGGCAACAGGTTCCTCCCCAGGAGCTCTCGACCGGCCCTCGAGGGAGATGGACAACGTTCCCCGAATGTTGGAGTGCATCGGCAGGGTCAACACCATGGCGGCCGACTCGACAGCCGGCATGGCCTGCACCCGATCGAGGACCCCGTGGTAGAAGGCCAGAAACTCATGGTCTTCGGAATACCTGCTCTCCGGGAGTGCCATATGGACGGCGAGCGTGTTGCTGGTGTCAAAGCCCGGGTCCACGGCCGACAAAGAAAAGAACGTTCGGCCCATCAACCCCGCACCCACCAACAACAGGAAGGAAACCGCCACCTCGCCGACGATCAGCGCCTTGCGCAGGCGGCTGCCGCTGCTTCCCGCAATTCGTCCCGCCCCATCCTTGATGGTCGACTGCAGGTTGTCGCGCGAGATTTGCGGCACCGGGGCCAGACCGAACAGAACACCGGTTGCGACAACGATCAAGAAGGTGAAGCCCCGAACCCTGAGATCGACGCCGACGTTCTCTGCACGGGGTATCTCGGCGGGTGCAAGCAAGAGGAGAAGGTCCGTCCCCCACAAGGCCAACACGACACCGAAAACACCGG
>JAUWTE010000464.1 GCA_030609765.1 Acidobacteriota bacterium | reverse complement strand
CGACAGCAAGACGCTGACCGTGCAGTGGATGAACCGCGGCCAAGACATCATTCGCTTCTACAACTGTGATCCGGCAACCGGGGAAAAGACGGAGATTTTCGAGGAACGGCAAGACTCGTGGGTGGACTTCTTCAATGACATCTACTACTTCGAGGACGGCTCCGGCTTCCTGCTGCGTTCCAACGTCGATGGCTGGAGCCACCTCTACTACTACAACAACGACGGCACGCTGAAGCAGCGCCTCACCTCGGGGACCTGGCGGGTCAACAACATCGCCCGTGTCGACGAAGAGGGTGGTTACGTCTACTTCACCGGCCGTCCCGGCAAGACCTGGAACGCGCAGCTCATGCGGGTCAGGCTCGATGGCACGGGGCTCGAGGAGCTGACGCAGGGTGAGGGCGCCCATCGGGCGCAGGTCTCGCCGGGTGGCAACTACTTCATCGACACGGTCAGCACGATCACGACGCCTGCCCGTATGACCCTGCACCGTGGCGACGGCGCGCAGGTGCGCGAGCTCGGCGACGCCCGCACCGACGCCACAGACGACTACGCCTGGGGCAGGGCTGAGATCTTCACCATTCCGTCGGAAGACGGCCAGTTCGATCTGCCCGCCTACTGGGTGCTTCCCCCCGACTTCGACGAATCGAAGCAGTACCCGGTGATCTTCAGCATCTACGGCGGTCCGAATGCGGGCCGTGTGAGCAACCGCTGGCTCGGTTTGCAGCCGCACTACTGGGCCCAGCGCGGCATCATCACGATCAGCGTCGACCACCGGGCCTCGGGTCACTTCGGCAAGGCCGGCGTGGGGCTCATGCACCGGCAGCTCGGCCTGTGGGAGATGACCGATTTGATCACCGCCACCGAGTGGTTGCGAGAGCAGCCCTACATCGCCAAGGACAAGATCGGCATTACCGGTGGCAGCTACGGCGGATACACGACCGCGATGGCACTGACCTACGGCGCCGGCCACTTCAACTACGGCATTGCCGCCTCTTCGGTGACCGACTGGAGGCTGTACGACACTGTCTACACCGAGCGCTACATGGACACGCCGGCTGAAAACCCCGAAGGATACAACTTCGGCGCAGTGCTCACGTGGATCGACAAGTACAATGGAGGTCTGCGCATTACGCACGGCACCATCGATGACAACGTCCACGCCCAGAACACCATTCAGGTTGTCGACTGGCTCACCTCGAACGACAAGGACTTCGAGCTCATGCTCTACCCGGACAGTCGGCACGGCCTGCAGGCGAGCCAGCGTACCCACTCGAGCCGGGCAACCCATGATTTCTGGGTCAGAACGCTGCTGGACGGTAAGATAAAGAAGTAGTCACGAAATAGAACTTGGCTGAATGGGTGGTATCCGGGAGAATTGGGGTAATCGGCCCGAGGAGGAGGAGGCGTTGTCGTTCAACTACAGCGATCTCGAACCCAGGGAAATGGCCCGCTTGGCCCTCGAATATGTGCGCGAGACGGCGAGCTGGTTCGAACAGGCTCCCGGTGAGTCCTTGATGGGCTCTGAGGCGGCGCATGTGCTGGGTGCGGTCGCAGAGTCGAGCCGGGCGTTCAGCCATACTCTGGCCAGCCGATTCGATGACTGCATCGATGCCTCGAAACTGAGCTCCGACGAACTAGTCAGCAGGTTGCGACGGAGGTCGGGCTTGGAGTCCTACCGAGGTGCTGACATCACTGCCAGGGACGTTCTGGATGCGGCCTGCGCCGAGCAGGAGGAGAGCTACCACTTCTTCCTCGATACGGCAGCGGAACTGAAGGATCAGAGGCTCAGCCAGATGTTCAGCGAAATCGCCGAGCACACCCGCACCGTCCTCATCTATCTGGCAGAGGAAAGGCAGTCCTTCCGCGATCGCGAGGGTACGTAGCCTGGATTTCTCAAGGGATCGCGGCTGGCCCGCGTTTCTACTCGCCCACAGGCCATGCCTGCAAATTGCTACAAGTCCGGGCTCAACATCGCGTGACCGCAATCCCGCATTGTGCATCCTTCATGTATACGGAGAACCGTCTTTCGGAGAACGACCATGAGTAAGGACAACAAAGAGCTAGCGAGAGACTTGAACGTGGCCGCGGCCACTCTGCGCAGGGCCGTCCCCGACGTCATGGCCGCGTTTGGTGCCCTGGGCGCGGCGGCCCGCCAGGATGGGGCGCTCGATCACAAGACCAAGGAGCTCATCACCTTGGTGATCGCAGTATCCAAGCGCTGCGATGCCTGCATTGCCTACCATGCCAAGCAAGCCCTGAAGCTGGGCGTTTCCAGAGAAGAAGTGGCTGAGGCGGTGGCCGTTGCCGTGCATATGGGTGGCGGACCGGCGATGGTGTACGCGGCTGAGGCTCTGCGCGCCTACGACGAGTTTGCCGCGGTCGAGGAAGAGCGCCGGGAGTTGCTGCAGCCGGCCTGAGGCGCATCGGCCCACGGTCGGGGCTGCCCTCCCTGGCAGCGTTGTAGCTATGGGCATCTCCGCAACCCCCAGAGCGGCACGCGAGGCGATTCAAGACGGTCCCACCTCGGCCACGCTCTTGCGTTACGTGCTAAAGATCTAGCATAATGCTAGAAAACTAGCATGTCGCGCCTCTCCCCTTAGTCGTCGGAGGCTCGAGGGCTTTCACTTATGACAGATCTGCATCGGCAGGAGGAGGATTGCCGCAGAAATTTGCAACCTATGGCATGGAGAACACGTCAGATAGTTAGAAGGTGCCGAAAGTGCGACTGCAAACCCGTCATGTCCCGGGGGGATGAACGATGAGTGAAGCGAACGGAACGCTCCTGCATCTCGAGAAGCTCGACAAGGTCTTCTATACGGAGGAGGTGGAAACGCATGCCCTCTCCGACATTCATCTGAGCATTGCCGAGGGGGAGTTCATCTCCATCGCCGGCCCATCGGGTTCAGGTAAAACGACATTGCTCTCGATCCTCGGTCTGCTCGATACGCCGACGCGAGGTATTTACACGCTAAACGATCATCCGGTGGCCGAGCTGAAAGCCTCGGAGAGAGCGCGTGTGCGCAATCGCGAGATCGGCTTCATCTTCCAGAGCTTCAACCTGATCGGCGACCTGACGGTGTACGAGAACGTCGAGCTGCCCCTCACCTACCGGGGCATGGTGAAGAAGGAACGTAGGGAGCGCGTCGAGTCCTCGCTCGAGCGTGTGGGCATGTCGCACCGGATGGGCCACTACCCGAGCCAGCTCTCGGGAGGCTGATGACTGTGCACTCGGCTGCTCCCGCCGGACAGCGCCCAGGAGGTCCCTCCCGCTGGCCGAAGGGCGCGACCGCGTCGCGTCGATATCAAGCCCATCCTATCGAGGAGCTTCGGCCATGCAGATCAGTACCTCCCGCCCGATCCTGACCACCGCCACT
>JAUWTE010000345.1 GCA_030609765.1 Acidobacteriota bacterium | reverse complement strand
GAGGCAGCCTCCGCCCGGCGCCTGATTCCGCTGCTTTCGGGCCCGGGTTTCTCAACGGGCCGCCGAGCGACCGGCGATCCCGCCCGGGGTTTGTCAAACGCCCCTCGAACGAATAGATTAATAGAGATAGTTCTGCCCGGCCGTCGTCTTCCCATGCACTCTCACGCCTTCCGGAGTAATGTGTATCTGTGCGGTGGAGGCTCGCGCCTGGCAGGGTGAATTTCGGAGCCGAAGAGATATCTGACGATGAAGGAATCAAGGACAAACAAGGGCCTGTGGCTCGGCGTTTGGGTGGCTGCCATCCTGCTTATGGCGGCGCCCGAGCAGGCCGACGCCTATGTGGGCCCCGGTGCGGGCATCGCCTTTGTCTCCTCCTTCCTGGTTCTTTTCACCACGATCGTGTTGTCGGTCCTGTCGATCCTGCTCTGGCCCTTCCGCAAGATGCTGCGCGTGCTGCGTGGCGTGAAGATTCCGAAGGCGAAGATCAAGCGTCTCATCGTGGTTGGCCTCGACGGCCAGGACCCCAACCTCACCGACCGCTTCATGAAGGAGGGCAAGCTTCCCAACTTCAAGAAGCTGGCCGAGCAGGGCTGCTATCACCGCCTGGCGAGCACCTTCCCGTCGGTCTCACCCGTGGCCTGGTCGTCGTTCAGCACGGGATCCCACCCGGCCCGCCACAACATCTTCGACTTCCTCGATCGCGACAAGCGCACCTACTTGCCGCTGCTCTCTTCGACCTACATCGGCGACGTCAAGAGGACCCTCAAGCTGGGCCGCTACCGCATCCCGATCGGCCAGCCGGAGCTGCGGTTACTGCGCAAGTCGAAGCCCTTCTGGACGATTCTCGGTGAGTACAACATCTGGAGCACGGTGCTTCGAGTTCCCATCACCTTCCCGCCCGATAAGTTCTACGGTGCCGAGTTGTCGGCCATGTGCGTGCCGGACCTTCTCGGCAGCCAGGGCACGTTCATGCTGTTCACCACGCGGCCCGAAGGCGACAAGTTCAAGGAAGGCGGGATCCGGGTTCCGATCGAGCTCAACGGCGGCCGTGTCGACACTGTCATCACCGGTCCCGACAACCAGATGCTCGAAGGCAACCCGCCGCTGGAGATCCCGCTCACGATCGAGATCGACAAGGAGGCCAATCTTGCCCACCTGACGATCGCCGGCGAGAAGATGTCGCTGGAACCGGGCAAGCTCACCGGCTGGGTGACCCTGACCTTCAAGCCGGGTTTGAGGATCAAGCTGCAGGCGATCTGCCGCATGATGGTTACCGAAATGGGCGAGCACTTCTCGCTTTACGTGACCCCGCTGAGCCTCGATCCGGAAAAGCCGGCCATGCCGGTGTCGCACCCGTCCTACTACGCCACTTACCTGGCCAAGAAGATCGGCAAGTTCTCGACGCTCGGTCTGGCCGAGGACACCTGGGCGCTGAACGAAGAGGTCATCGACGATGGCGCCTTCTTGCAGATGACCTATGACATCGACAGCGAGCGCGAGAAGATGTTTTTCGCCGCGATGGAGCGCCTGCGTAAGGGCTCACTGGTTTGCGTTTGGGATGCAACCGACCGTATCCAGCACATGTTCTGGCGCTACATCGATGATGGCCATCCCGCCGCGGCCGGCAAAGACAACCCCGAGCATGGCGACGCCATCGAGAAGCTCTACCTGCACAACGACGTGCTGGTCGGCAAGGTGATGGAGAAGCTCAAGGACGGCGACCTCCTGATGGTGATCTCCGACCACGGCTTCAACTCCTTCCGCCGCGGTGTCAACATCAACGCCTGGCTTCACAAGAACGGCTACCTGGCCTTGAAGGAAGGCGCCGACGGCAGCAGCGAATGGTTGCGTGACGTCGACTGGTCGAAGACCAAGGCATACGCGCTGGGACTGACGGGCATGTTCCTGAACATCGAGGGTCGCGAGGGCGAGGGCATCGTGGCGCCCGGCGAAGAAGCCGAGGCACTGAAGGCGGAGATCGTCGAGAGGCTCACCGGGCTGATGGACGAGGAAAAGAACGAGCTCGGCATCAGCGAGGCCTTCGATACGCACAAGCTCTATGCCGGCCCTTACATCGGCAATGCCCCCGACATTCTGCTGGGCTACAACATTGGCTACCGGGTTTCGTGGGACTGCGCCACGGGCGTCGTGTCGGGACCGGTATTCGAAAACAACACCAAGGCCTGGAGTGGCGATCACTGCATCGACCCGCGCCTGGTGCCCGGCGTCCTGTTCTGCAACCGGCCCATCGATCGCGACGATCCGGCGCTCATCGATATCGCGCCGACGGCGCTGCAGCAGTTCGGCGTCAAGCCGCCCGTCTACATGGACGGCAAGGTGCTGTTCGACGGCGGTGCTTTCGATGACCGCACTGGCGCCCCAGATAAGAACTGACCGAAAAACTGAAATGAAGGAAACGAGCTATCTAGTGAATCGGACGAGCCGGCCGCGGGGTAGGGCAGTGGCGCTGGCCATGGTCGCGCTGCTCCTGCTCCTTGTTCCCGCCATCGGCTGTGGCGGCGGTGGCAGCGACGAGCCGCGCGTGATCGTGCTGGGCATCGACGGCATGGACTACGGCCTCACCCAGCGCATGATCAGCGAGGGCAGGCTGCCCAACTTTGCGCGACTCTCCGACATGGGCGGATTCACGCCACTGGAGACCTCGGTTCCTCCGCAGAGCCCCGTTGCCTGGTCGAACTTCATCACCGGGATGGACTCGGGCGGTCACGGTATTTATGACTTCATGCACCGTGAGCCCGACACCATGATTCCGTATCTGTCGACCAGCAGGCCGATGGATGTCACGCGGTCGTTCGAGATCGGCGGCTACCAGTTTGCACTCGCCGGCGGTGGCATGGAGCTGTTGCGGCGCGGCCAGGCCTTCTGGGAGGTCCTCGAGGATCGCGGCATCCGCACCGAGATCGTGCGCATGCCGGCCAACTTCCCCCCCTCGGGCACGGCCACGCGCGAGCTCAGCGGCATGGGTGCGCCCGACCTCCTCGGCACCTACGGCACCTTCTCCTTCTACACGAACGCCCTCGAGATGCTCAGGGACAACCTGGCGGGCGGGGCAGCCTTCTACGCCGACTTCCAGGACGACGCTTTTCACGGCCAGCTCATCGGGCCGCCCAACCCGCTGCGCGTCGATCAGGAGGAGCTGACGTCGGATTTCACCGTTTACCTCGACCCCGAGCTCCCCATCGCCAAGATCGTCGCCGGCGGTGAGGAGATCATCCTCGAGGAGGGTGAGTGGAGCGATTGGGTCCAAGTGGAGTTCGACCTTATTCCCTACGTCCAGTCCGTCGGTGGGATCGTTCGCTTCCTGCTCAAGCAGACGCACCCCGACTTCATGCTCTATGTGACCCCTATCAACCTCGACCCGATGAACCCGGCGATGCCGATCTCCACGCCGAACAGCTACGCCGCTGAGCTCGCCGAGGGCGGCGGAGGCTTGTACTACACGCAGGGCATGGCCGAGGATGCGCAGGCGCTCAAGCAGGGCTACATGGACACCGCCGAGTACCTGCAGCAGGCACGGTTCACCGCCGATGATGTATGGGCCCAATACGAATACGTGCTCGACAACTTCAATGAGGGGCTTCTGTTCTACTACGTCGGCAACCTCGACCAGACTTCCCATATGATGTGGCGAGCCATGGATCCCAATCATCCGGCCCACGACCCGGTGCGCGACGCTCCCTTCCGCGACACCATCGAAAACCTCTACATGGAGGCCGATGAGTGGGTGGGGATCACACTCGACAGAATGCCTGAAGACGCGCTTCTGGTGGTGATGTCCGACCACGGCTTCACCTCGTTGCTGCGGTCCTTCAACATCAACACCTGGCTTCTGGAGAACGGCTTCATCACGCTCATCGATCCGTCGCGGCAGGGGCAGTCGGAGCTCTTCATGAATGTCGACTGGGGGAAAACGAGGGCCTACGCGATTGGCATCAACAGCGTCTATATCAACGTACGAGGCCGGGAGCGCACGGGTATCGTGCCGGAGGGCGAGCGCGAGGCGGTTATGGACGAGATCGCCGAGAAGTTGGAAGCCTACAGGGACCCGGAAAATGATCAGCCGGTAGTTCTGCACGCTTACAAGCGTGAAGAGGTGTACCAGGACCGGGGCCATCTCGATATCGGTCCCGACCTGGTCATCGGCTATGCCAAGGGGTACCGCTGCTCCGATGAGAGCGCGCTCGGACGCATGCCGAAGGGGGAGGTCGTCTTCGACAACACGAGCTTGTGGAGCGGGGACCACTTGATGGACCCGAGCGTTGTGCCGGGCGTCCTGTTTACGAATCGCCCGCTGAAGAAGCCGGCGCCGTCGCTGAAGACTCTGGCGGCGGCGATTCTGGCCGAGTACGGAATCGACGAGTTTCCGGTGAGGAGGTAGAGACCATGTTCGGAGGGAACGTAAAGCTCGATAAGGGACTGCTCGAGAGGGTGAAGAAATTCGCCGATCTCGCGGGCT